>DASXLU010000408.1:0-10136 GCA_036496065.1 Candidatus Acidiferrum sp. | reverse complement strand
TCGTCTGGTAGCGCTTCTTGCAAAACACTTGAACGTGCCGGCAAAAACGTTTCCGCCAATCGGTACCACCAGCGGAAACCTGGGCTCCTCCATGTGCGGAGTGGTTTTGCACGCTGCGCTGCGAGAGGCGGCGGCACAGCCGTTCGAAAAAAGGTTACCTGTGTTCCTTGCTTCGCTCGGTCCTGGTCTCCTTTTTGGTGGCGGGTGGATGGTGCCCGCAGTTCTCTGACACACAACGCGACCTACCTGCATCGCGCGCGCCTTCTAGGGCAGTATGTTCACAGAAAATTCGGTGGCGACTTGTGGCACGACGCATCCTTGCGCCGGAGGCCAACCGGGATCAGTCGTGGAGTTTCGGCAAAGTGTAACCATCGCGTTCGTTACTTCCGATGGAGCGACCGCTCCGTCCAGCGGCTCCGCATAAACTTTATAGCTATGGCCGATTCCCAAGCCGTCGAGTTCGTAGTTCCCGTCAAACTGTACGGGGCCTGGTGCCACGCAACTCCACCCGCCAAGAGTGCCCGCGATGACGCTGCCGGTTGACGCGTCTACCGCCACGACATGCGCACCAAAAACGCCGGTGACGCCCGGCGGCGAAGCCGGCAAGGAAATGGGATTTGCCGGCACTATGTGCCCCTGGATCGAGCCGATGTATACCGTGTCGGCGGGGTCGTGATAAAGAACGCGCAGGCCCGTTCGATCATCGTCGCCCAAAGAAGCGTCGGGCTGTTGCGTTGTTGGGCGCGTGCCTGAATACGTGCCGGGCGCTGGTGCGAACGGAAACATCATGGCGCTCCACACCGCAGAGTGGCTAAAGCCGAGCGCATGACCAATCTCGTGCGTCAGGATAGATTCGAAATCGTAGGATTTCGGATTGCCGCTCAAGGCGGCGGGCGTCGCAAAGGTCGTCAGCGAATTGCTGGGATTAAAATAAATATCGGCGTCAAGGATCTGGCCGACTTCCGTGGATGGTGGAGCATTGCCTACCTGAATCCCAACCTGGTCGGCGGTGATCACGCGGGTGAACGCCAATACGCCCGGCGTGAAAGCCATGTCTGGCTGAGCAAGGCAAATGGAGTTGATTCCATCCGAGCCGCAAGCGTTGGGCGCGGAAACGCGTTTCAGGGGACTCAAGGATGCAGCTGTAAGAGTTGTTCCGCTCACCCCGGTCCAGACCGCAAAGGACTGGGAGATCACCGATTCAATTTCGTTTAAGCGGCTTGCCGATGTCTGGGCCTGCGTGATAATGGTCACCGGAGATGTGCTCAGCGCGGTACTCCATCGAAAGGAAATAGTCCCTGGCCCAGTTACTTGATGCGCTCGCACCGGGCAGGCTGATCCACCAGAAACGTTTGCCGGCTGCCGGATATCGGGGACAATTTCGTTGAACGCGTAGCCGTGCACAGGCACGACGCACCAAAGTCCGTAGAGAACCGCGACGCCAGTTGCTCCAATCCTTCGGAATGTATCGCGCATACTCATACTGATGTACGCCTCACCTTTCGTCTTGCTCTACGAAGTATCGGACTGCTGTTCGAATATCGAAGATGTCGCTCGCCACTTGCGCGGCTTCTATTTCAGTTGCCGATTAATCTCTCGGTGCATTGCGTCCTTGAAGGTTTCCATGCGGACGTTTCTAATCCCTGCCTTGGTAAAACCGTTGGCTTCCGGGTCGAATATCGGGATTTCAGAAGAGTCCTGTGTAATCAATTCTCCGCCGCTTCGCGTGTCCTTCCGAATTCGAAACGTTCCCTGCGACCAACCTAAGACTGAAAAGGGTTTGCCAGGGCTGCCCCACAAAAAGAGGATCAGTTCTTCGCCCGGACGAAATTCGGGAGTGCCCTCAACGTGCGAATGGAGATGGTCCAGCTTCCCGCCCGGCTGACGAACCACAATGTATGTGGGGAGATATCCTTTTTCGCGTTCGAGCACTTCAAAGCTCGTGTCGGTGTAGATTTCCCCTTTGTCGTAGCGGGTCTCCGCGCCAACGCAGCGCATCCGCCCTATCGCGGTGGAATAACGAACGAGGTCCGGAAAGCGCAGGCGGACCAGGGTTGTGGCCCGGGCAACGATGGCAACCAAAGCCAGGCCTATGAGGAAGAGTGTCCAGAGAAAACGCCGACGCTGCTGATAGCTCATGAAAAGGTCTCCAAACTCATCGAACTTCCAGAACGCCGGTTGCGGCGGTTTGATCGAGATTGGCGTTCTGAATGAAAAGTGTTCGCGCGCCTGGCGCGGCTGATGCCGGAATCTGCAACGTAAGATGAATGATGCCGAGCCCGGCCGGTTGCTTGGAGATCACGGTTACATCTCCGGGACCCGAAACGACATAATTCATGCTCGCGTCGAAACCTGCCGATGAGAACAAGCAGACGTCGGCGGCGGTAAAGCCGTTGGCCGGACGCAGCAGCGGAATGGGATTGCCGGCAAGGCTGCAGGTATTGGTGCTGGTGGCGAAAGCTCCGATCGCGGCAACGTCCAGGTCGAGGCTCGAATATGCGGTATCGATGCCAGAGGTACTCAGATCGACGACGGTAATGTCTTTGCCGGAAGCCGCGGGCGCAGCGCTGGTGAGAGAAATAATAGATTCCGTGGTTGCGGGCGCCACAACCTTAAGTTGAACCGTGTTCGACAAAGACTGATCGGGATTTTGAATTCTTGCGCTGACGCTACCTGCGTTCTGCACGTCGCTGCTGGTCAACGGTGCGGAGCAGGAATTCGCAGAGCTGCAGGTTGTGAACCGTGCCGCTCCGGCCACGAAAAGCGTAGAGCCCGGACCGGGATTTGATGGGATGAAGCCACTACCAACAACGCGCAAGGTAAAGCCGTTGGCGGCGCCTGCGTAAACGCTGGAAGGCTGGAGAGTCAAAACATTTAGTGCGTTCGAAATGCTGACGGTGGCAACGGCTGATTGCGACGAATCGTCGCGACTCAATGCGATGATGTGAAATGTATTGGGAGCGGGAGGCCCCGCTGGAGCTGTGTAATTTCCGAAGGCGTCAATATAGCCGCAGGCGTTACTTCCCGAACAGCTCGAGCCCTGGATTTGCCAAACGACATCCTGATCTTGATCGTCGCCACCCAGCACGTTGGCGGAGAAAGCCTGTACGGCTAGTGGCAAAAGCGTGATGTTCGACGGGGTCACGCTGACAAGAACATGGTTGATGACGGTGATCTGCGCTGAAGCCGTTTCACTTGCGTTGGCTGTGCTCGTGACACTGACCGAAACCGGGTTCTGCGAAGGAATGGAACCAGGCGCAATGAAATCGACAACCTGCGAAGTGCCGGACGTGACCGGTTGACAAGGACTTGAACCAGACACACAGATCATTCCCACCGACGTATTGCCACCCGGAATTCCGTTAACGCTCCACGCCAATGAAGCACCGGAATTGTCGCTGGTGGTTGCCGTCAGGGTGGTGCGGCGCGAAGCGGCCAAGGTGCTGACGGAGGGCGAGATCGCTATGCTCCCGCCCGGTAAGCTTTGAATGGCCACAGAGACTTGGGCCTTTTTTGAGGAATCGGCCAGAGGAGTGACGGTCACAATCACAGCGTCCGGCTGCGGGACGGTTAGGGGTGCCGTGTAATTTGCGGTGTCTGCGATAGGCGTGGCGCCAGATGACTGAGTGGTGACGACATTCAGAACGCCGCAGGCATTGCCGTTACAACCACTACCGGAAAGTGACCAGGTGAGTACACTACTGGGTTTGGAATTTGGCGCTGGGGTCATTGTGGCCACGAAGACTGTGGTAATGCCCGGGCGCAAATTTGTAGGGCCTGCGAGTTGCAGACTGAAATTGCTGGTGACGGTCAGACTCACGCTGACATGTTTCGTAGGATCTGCTGCGCTGGTTGCCGTGGCCGTAAGGAACGGCGGATTTGGCAAAATTTGTGGCGCAGTGTAATTGCCACTGCTGTCAATGCTTCCGCAAGAGTTGGGGCAAGCGCCCCCAGAGAGACTCCACTGAATAGTTGGATCGGGCCGGCCGCTGCTCGCGATCGAGGCGTGGAACGACTGAATTCCTCCCAGTTCAACACTCGAATTTCCAGGTGCCAGCGAGACAGAAATATCGCTGGAAACATTAATGCTGGCACTTGCGAACTTGGACGAATCGGCGTTGCTGGTGGCTGTCACTTGCACCGTCCCGCCCTGAGGGAGATCCTCAGGTGCCGTAAAGACTCCATCGGCAGAAATCGAACCTACTTGAGCCGATCCGCCTGGAATCCCATTGACGCTCCAAGAAACGGCGGTATTTGTGGAATTGCTGACGGTAGCCGCGAACGCGACTGTTTCACCGAGCAACACCGTGCTCGAATTTGGGGCAATCGTGATTTGAATGGAGGGAGGTGTTGGCGCCGGGAGCGCTACAGAGCCTGCGCCTCCCCCGCCGCAGCCCAGAGTCCACGCACCCGTCGTGAGAAGAACCAAAGCTAAAACGACACGCATCGACAATAAGCTCTGTCGTTCATGAGAATTTCTTGCGAATCGACTTTGCGGAAAGGGCCGCATGCAGGAGTAATTGCAGGCAGATGGCCAAGAAAATTCAGACCACGCACGTATCGCGGAGTTTTGCAGCTCGAATGATTAAAGTTTTTAGATGCGCAGACTTAAATGAGAAATCTCGAACAAATAGAACTTCATCCGGCCGTCGGCACCGTTGATCGTCGACAGGCGATGGATTCCATTTCGAACGGAACCGTGGCCCAAGCGCTCAATTTGGGAATGCGCAAGGGTCGCTGAATTGACAATCGCTACCGGCAACTCAATAATCCGCCCATGGCGCGACCCGAAACCGTTCGCAGAGTCAAAAGCTATTCCGCAGCGGACGGCTACGTCTATCAATACTCCTTTTATGAGGTAAATCGCGTCGGAGAGAAGGAAAATGCCGCGGTCGAGTTCGTTTATGCGATTTCGAGCGACCGCGTGAGCACTTTCCAAGTACGCATTCATGTTCTGGAACGCTCACTCACATCGTGGGCCGCGATAAACGGGCGCCCGCTGACCAGCAGCGAAGAATACGCTGTGGCCAAGATGCGCCTTTTCCAGGGATTTGACGAGGGCCAAGTGTCGCACAAGGCCGAGCCAGCTAGTCACACGAAGCTCGTCGTCGATGAGGGCAATCTTGAGGTTTTGTTGCAACGGCTCAACATCTGAACATCAAGCCGAAGCAAATGAACCGAACTGGGGATCGTGGCGTCTAGCTTAAAGACACGGCGATTCATGGTCCCATTTCGAAGGGGCGGTATGCGGGAGATGGTTCTGGTCCAAGCAGAGCGATTGCCAGAGGGTGTGGCTTCGGAAGAAGACGCGAAATCTCTCGAAAGGGGAGAACTCGATCAGCTTCTGGCTGCGAATGCGCCATTGGCGTACCGCGTAGCGATGGGAGTGTTGCGCAACCATTCTGAGGCTGAAGATGTGGCGCAGGAGGCTCTCTTTCGCGCATTTCGAAAATCTCACCTTTTGCGGGATGGACAGCGATTCAAGGGCTGGTTGGTGCGCATGACCTTTCGGTTGGCCCTGGACCGCAGGCGCTCCTCGCACCGCCGCGCAGATCGCGAAACGCGATGGGCACAGCCGGAGCTTCGGCCGCCCACTCCCTCGGTGGAAGAAATGGTGGCGGCGAAACAGTTTCAGGAACGATTAGGCCGAGCATTGGACGAATTGCCACGGCATTTACGGCTGGTGCTGATACTGGCTGCGATGGAAGGCTACAGCATGGCGGAGGTGGCGGAGATACTGCGCACATCAACCGGCACCGTGAAATCTCGATTGTTCAAGGCCAGGAAATGTCTGGCGGAGAAGCTACGATGAAGTGCGAAACGTATCAACGAGGAATTGTGGATTTGCTGGCGGCCGTCGACGAAACGCAAATGCCACTCGAAATCCGTTCACACGGCGAAGTCTGTGCCGTGTGCCGCGAGTTTTACGAAACGCAATCGAGGTTGTTCCGCTCGATCGACGGTGGAATTAGGTCCTTGGTCAACCAAGCCGTGCCGTCCGCTCTGTATAGCGTACCCGCGCAATTGCCAGAAGGCGCCGCCGAGCATCGTCACTTGGGAGTGCCGGTCTGGGCTTTCGGGATTATCGGAGCCGTTGCGGCGGTGCTGGCTCTGTTCATCGGCTTCCATAGACAGCCGCAAACGGTTGCGGAACTCTCGTCACCGGCGCGTGTGTCGCAGGACGCTCTCGAATCAGCGGATGTAAACAAGAATTCGCGCATGGAGCCTCGAAAACCGGGTCGCGCGGGCATCGTTAGGAAACCACAATTGAATTCAAGGCCGCCTCAGGGAGGAACAGCAGAAAAGCCTTTGGAGGTAATCGTTCTCGCGGAAGAACGCGAAGCTTTTGCCAAGTTCGTTGCTGCGATTCCCTCGAACGAAAACGTTGCTGTGGCGCTTTCCCGGCCTGCGCCATCTGTGCCGGGGGCTCCGGTGGAAATTGCGTTACTGCAAGTCAGCAGTATGAAAGTAGATCCACTCGAGGGAACACCAAGGGATTAGTTATCGGCTCAGCTCGCGCTTTTAAGGCAACTGAACATTCGGCCGTTCTGGAGGAAGTTGTGACAAAGTTTTGTCTAACGTTAGCAGCTCTGTTGGCATGCTCTCTTACATCGGTTGGTATTGCGGCACAGGAAAAACCGAAGCCCGATACCAAGACCCAAGCAACGATTCTGAAGCTTCAGGTGACTTTCGCGGAGAGCGAAGGCGAGCGGAAACTGGCAAATTTGCCGTACACCTTTTTCGTCAGGGCCAACGAGTCTAGTCCAGGCGCTCCCTACAATTCGCCTTTCACCAAGGTACGTGTTGGGAGCCGCGTGCCGGTATATGCCGGGAAGGATGGGATGCAATACATCGATGTTGGAACGAACATCGACGCCCGCGGAGTAAGCGCGGACGATGGGTTGTTCGACATTATGCTCAACCTCGAACGTTCTTGGGTCGAAGGAGACATGCTCGTTGCAATGGAAAAGCATTCCGGAGACTCCACCGATCCGAATGTTTCTCACTTCAAAGAGCCGATTATCCGGCAGTTCAAGACCGAGCTCAATTTAAGGATGCGTGACGGCCAGACCGTCCAGACCACGCAGGCTGCAGACCCGCTGAGCGGAAGGCTGTTGACGATTACCGTCACGATGAACGTGGTGAAGTGAAGTACAAAGAACGGCTAAACGAGAGCCGACAGTGCGCTTGAGAGTTCCGGTTGTTTGAACTGATATTGCAGGCGCGCCAGATGTTTGGGGAGCACACGTTGACTCGCAAGCACGAGAGCATCAGCCATTTCTCCGAGTACGAGCCGCAGCGCGAAGGCTGGAGCCGAAAATAGCGTTGGCCGGTGCATCGCCTTTGCAAGTGCGACGGTGAACTCAACGTTCCGAACCGGTTGTGGGGAAACAATATTAATCGCGCCGCGCACCGAGCCGCTCTCCAACGCGAACCGCAGGATACCAACAACATCCTCCAGCATCACCCAACTCATCCACTGTTGCCCGGAGCCAATCTTGCCGCCCAGCCCGAATCGAAATGGCTGTGCCAACTTCGGGAACGCTCCGCCCTGTTTTGCCAGGATGATTCCAAAGCGCGCGAGCACCACACGGATGCCCAACGCTTCCGCCTTCAGCGCTTCCGCTTCCCATTCCTTCGCGATTTCGCTCAGGAAGTCCGGGCCCGCAGGGCTGTCTTCATTTAGCATTTCATCGCCGCGATTTCCGTAATACCCAATCGCCGAAGCGGAAACCAAAACGCGGGGACGAGCCGCCATGCGAGCCAGCGCATTCACCAGAGAGCGCGTCGTCTCGACCCGACTGCTGCGTATCAATGCCTTGCGTTCCTGCGTCCATCGACTATCGGCGATGGGTGCTCCCGCAAGGTTTACCACTGCATCGGCTCCAACTGCCGCGCCGCCCAAGTCGCCAGTAGCCGGGTTCCAGTTCACATCGAAGCCCTGCGACTGGGCGCCTGACGGGGATACATATCCCGGGCGAAGCAAGCGGCAGACGGTGTGACCAGCCCGCCGCAGATCGGGAATCATGCCGGTGCCGACGAGTCCTGTAGATCCCGTGACCAGAATTTTCATCTCGTGCGCCTTTCAAGAGATAACTGCGTGTAAACGTGCGTTCCGACCGGCCTGCTGGCAGGGCGCCTGCCCGCAAGGTACAATTTTCTTATGCCAACCGCCTTGCCAATGCTATCGGTAAAGGTACTGTTTTTCGGGCGCATTCGCGAACTCACGGGAGTCAGCGAAGAAATGAGCGAAGTCCCCGCGAACGCAAAGCTTTCGGACCTTTTTGCTTTGTATGTGGGCCGCTATCCGAAACTGGCGGAATTCCGCAGCTCGCTGGTGGCATCCCGGAACCAGGAATTCGCTTCCTGGGATGCAACCCTTGCGCCGGGCGATGAGATTGCCTTCCTTCCCCCGGTTAGTGGCGGATGAGCTGGAACATGACCGAAAATTTAGCGAGCGACAAGTTTACCCTGGTCCGCGAGCCGATTGTCATTGAGGATGTGTTGCGTTTTGTGCGCGCCGATCAGGATGGCGCCGTCGTCACGTTCGACGGCTTCGTCCGAAATGAATCACACGGGCGCAGGACTGAGTACCTGGATTACGAAGCCTACGAATCGATGGCCATCGGCAAAATGCACGAGATTGGCGAGCAGCTTCACCAGAAATATGCCATCCACCGCATAGCCATCGTTCACAGGTTGGGCCGCTTGCAGATAGGCGAGACCAGCGTCTTCATAGCTGTTAGCGCGCCGCACCGGGCAGCGGCCTTTGATGCCTGCCGTTACGCGATCGACACTTTGAAGCGCACGGTTCCTATCTGGAAAAAAGAATATTTTGCGGATGGAGCTGTGTGGGCTGATGGGGAACTGCCTCCGGTTCCGCCAAGTTCGAAAACTGCATCCTAACAATAAATGAGAAGACGACCCCGGCGAAACCGCTTTTCCCTGCTTTGCGGACTTGCCCCCTTTTTTTGCGCTTTCTTCTTATTTTCACAAGAACGGCCGGACAGACCACCTTGGGCGCAGCCCTCTGGTCAGGCAAAATCTGCGGACGGACAAGCAAAGGAGAAGAATCAGGACCAAAACTCATCGCGCAACGCGATCAAAGTGAATGTCAATTTGGTGAACGTATTGGTAAGTGTTTTAGACGAGCATAATCGTCCTGCGCCCGATCTGCCGATCGAGGCATTCCAGGTGTTTGAAGAGGGCTTGCCACAAAAAATAGACATCTTCGAAGCAGAAACCAAATGGCCTCTGGATCTAGCATTGATGATCGATTCGAGCCTAAGCGCTCACATGGAAAAAACATTTGAACGAGACGCGGCGTCGCATTTCATTAAGCAAATCTTGCGTCCCGAGGATCGCATGGCGGTGTACGGCTTTGACGAAACTGTCACGCTCATGGCTGCGTTTTCAAACAATGTCGGAGCGCTGCAAGACGGTGTGCGCCGGATTCCGGACGGAGCAGGAACCTCCATCTATGACGCGGTTTTACTGGGCTCTCAGGCACTGCAAAGGCGGCCGAACGAGCGGCGCCGGGTGATTATTCTGGTCACGGACGCTGGAGAAACCACCAGCCGCACCGATTTTGATACCGCGCGAAAAGCTGCCTTGCGCGGTGAAGTGTTGTTGTACACCATCGTGATACGTCCCGTGAAAAACGAAAATGGCAGAAATACTGCGGGTGAACACGCATTGCAAACGATCACGGAAACGACTGGGGGCGCCATGTTTTACCCCGATTCCGCGCAGGAGCTTAGCGCCATCTTCGATCGCATTGATAGTGAACTGCGCACGCAATACCGGCTGGCGTACTATCCGAATCCGCGGGGACCAGCCAATAGTTCCCGTACAATTGAAGTGAAAGTATTGTCAGGCTACACCACAAGGCACCGCACCAGCTATTTGACCGGACCGCAATGACCGGCCGTGGAGACTGAAGAGCGAATGACCAAGACTTATCTTGAAGCTGCAGTGGAAATTGCGCGTGAGGCGGGAGCTGTCCTTCGCGAAGAACTGACTCATACTCCAGAGATTGCCTACAAAGGTGAATTCGACTTGGTAACGCAAGCGGATCGCCGCTCTGAACGGCTGATCGTCGACAGCCTACAAAAGTATTTTCCGGATCACTCGGT
>DASXLU010000407.1:0-13343 GCA_036496065.1 Candidatus Acidiferrum sp. | reverse complement strand
GAGCGGGCGGTCTGGGTATGCGCACAAGCAATCAAGATGGAGCCGAGCAAGCTTAAGGGAGCAACGTAGGAGCCGCCGAAAGAAGGACTGCTGACGGAGGCGATGCAAGTGTCGTCGCAAATGTGAGCGATGGGGGTGGTCTCGCTGTCGGTGATGCCGAAAGTGCGGACGCCCTGTTTTTTGGCGCGAAGTGTGGCTTCGACGGTGTCGCGCAAGCATTGCCCAAAACTGATGGCGATGAGCAGATCGTGTTTCGTCAGAGTCCGGACGCGGCGCTGAACGTTGCCGGTGCTGCCGATAGGGGCTTCCGCGGCGAAGCCGAGGGTCATCAGGCCGTAGCTCAGGTGCCAACTCAAACTGGCTGCCAGATCAATGCCCAACACGAGGATGCGACGAGCGCGCTTGATTTGATGGGAAAGTGCGACGATTTTTTCGGGATGCACGGAAGACTGCAGCGCCTGAAGATTGCGCAGGTCCATCTCTATTCCGTGGCGAATGCGATCGGCGACAGTGCGCTTCTGCTTGGAGGCAGCTTTCAAGACGGTGTATGGGGTAATGCGGGTGACGAAGTGTGCCCGCAGGTCCGCGGTAAATTCGGCGAACTTGTTGTAGCCCAAGGCTTGAATGGTGCGCACGATGGTGGCGGCATCGACCTCATAACGTTTGGCCAATTCACGAGATGAGAGGAAAAAGGTGTCTTCGGGATTTTCAAGGATCAAACGGAGAAGCTTGCGCCGGCCGGGATGCAAGCGATCTCCGGCGGCGGCAAAGCGCTTCTCAAGCGAGGTCTGACCCTGACGCGTTTCTTCGGCAGCCCCTACGGACTTGGAAGGATGAATTTGCTTCGATCCAGCCAAAAACCGATCCCCTGACCGAAAAGCGGACGGAATAAGAGTCCGCAATAGAATATGAGGTAAGCCAATACAACGGTTGTTGCACGTTGTCAAGAGCTTTCAATATTTGTTGCACGCGATGGATTTAATTAATACGCCGACCGAAGCGCAAAGGTGGGTAGGTTTGCGCCGCGTGAGCGCGCAACTGGGATTTTCGACGCTCACGAGGAAAACTCGGGCTCTCTAAAACAAAACGGCAGGCGCGTCTGAGATTAGGACGCACCTGCCGCTCGGGGGAAATGAGTTGCGCGTTAGAAGTCGAAGCGGACGCCGATCTGCCCTTCGCGTCCCGGCAGATACTGCAACGTAGCACCCAGGGCCGGCGTAGTTCCCTCAAGCCCCTGAACCGCGGCGGGATTGTCGCGATTGAATAAATTGAACATTTCGAAAAGTACCTGCCCGCGAACCCGCTCGCCGATGTTGAAGCGTTTGGCGATGCGCAAATCCATATTCACGAATGGAGGAGCGGTCTGCGAGTTGCGAGCATACAGCGGGTTCCCGAGGCCGTCGATGTACAAGCCGGCGCCGTTGAACAGGCCGTCGCCATCGAAATCCGGACCGCCATTAGCGGGCGAAACACCGTAGTGAAAGCCGCTTTGCGCACGGAAGATGCCGGCTAGTTCTACTTTCCACGGCAACTGCACGATTGTGTTGATCAGAAAAGTGTGATTGAGCGCGAGATCGGAAGGACCTTTATCAACTTTTGCGCCGTTGTAAAACGTTCCGGCTTTCGGAACAAAGTTTCCGATGCTATTGATAAACGCGGCGCCGGCGTTGGTCTGGCCAGTGTTGGAGTCCGTAACCAGCGGAACTTTGCCGACGAAGCTATCGGAGAGTCCGGTGATCGCAAGGAAATTGACGCCTTCACCCGTTTGAATTTCGCTGGCCAGAGTGGAGTTCAGCACATCGTCAGTCGCGTGCGCATAGGTATAACTTGCTTGCACCGACAGACGATGGCTCATGCGCTTCTGGAAGCCGATGGTAAAGCCGTCGTAGGTTCCGGAACCCCACGGCCCAAAGCTTTCAATGCGCTTGGGACCAGTGCCAGGAATAAGTTCTCCGGGTGTATCAGGCATGCGCGCTTCGAATGCGAGGTTGGTGGCGCGAACGGTGGTGATGTGCTCGATATCCTTGTGGTAGTAGTCGAAGTTTACGACCATGTCGGAAGTGATTTGGCGCTGAACACCGACGTGATAGTTCAGGGTATAGGGGACTTTGAAAGCAGGATCTACGCTGACGGGAACTTCTCCCGCAGTGCCGTTGATGCCACCGATCGTGGTGAGGTTTCCAAATGGATCCCACGACCAGTAGTTTGCCGGGACGGTGATGCTGGTATTTGTGCCGGCAAGATTGGCAACCGCCGCGTCCGCTGCCGAGAGAAATTGATCCGGGCTGAGCCCGCTCATTTGCTGAATGTTCGCCATGTTCACGACGGTGTTGGCCGGGATTGGCGCGTGACCGGGGGCAACGATGTTGTTGAGGTAATCGATTCCGTAGAGGGTCGTTCCTATACCGTTGGGACAGGATGCACCGGATGAGATGACCTGGGCCTGCGTCATGGTATTTGCGACGCAAACTGTCGGACGCCCCAGAGTCTGAAACAGACTGGTGAGCGTGGTGGGATTGCCGTAGAAAAGCCGCGGGAAAGAGAGCAAGCGCTCTCTTTGGATATTCGCACCACCAAAGCCGGGAATATCGCGGGCAACGCCGTCGCGGAACTGGTCATAAAAGACGCCAAAGCTGGCATTGATGACGGTTTTGGAATTCGGCGCCCAAGCAACTCCGATGCGCGGCGAGAAATCCGTTTTGTTGGGGAATTGAGAGTCATAGTCCCAACGCAACCCGGCATTCACGGTGATTTTGTTGGTGAGCTTCCAGTCGTCCTCAACGAAGAGGCCGTTGTAGTTATTGTGGATGTTCACCAAATTGTCTGCAGGCGTTGCGCCACCTTGCAGCGTAATCAGATTGATGCCGGAGTTGATTGGGCCGAAGGTGTTGAAGTCGTCGACGGTTGCGAAGAGTTGCGTAAAGAAGTTGTTGGGCTCAGCACCGGAGACCTTGGTGTGTTCGTAGTCCCAGCCAAACTTGATGTTGTGGTGGCCAAATTGTTTGCTGAGATTGCTTCCGGCTGAGTAGTAGGTCTGATCGAAGGTAAACGAGTTGTAGCCGGGGCCAAAAGAAGTTTGACCGAGGTCGCCGAATTCGTCGCCGCTGGAATAGGTGGAAAAGAGATTGAAGAGAGTGTTGGGAACGCCGGCTTCAGGATGCGAAGGGCTCTGGCGTGTGGGATTGCCGCGATACTGAAAATAGGAATTCAGGATCCAGGAGTTCGAAACATCGCCGAGTGTCCAGAGGTCGGAGAAACCGAGCATAAGAGTGCGGCCATCAAGGTTGTATCTTGTATCTGGCAGGCTCAAAGAAGCCGTGAGCGGCAAGTAATCGGTGATGTGATTGTTGGTGTAGTTGAACTGCTCACTGAGGCGATGGCGACCGAGATTTTCGTCCAACTTGAAGCGACCACGAGTTGTATACGTCAAGTTATGCTTGTTAAATGGCGCTTCGAACGCGACGAGGCTGGCAGGTAAACTAGGATTGAAAATGAAATTTAGATCGCGGCTTTCGAGAATTCTTTCGGCGGATCCAAAGAAAAACACTTTTTCCTTGATGATGGGGCCACCTAGATACGCCGTAGGGTCCCAGCGAGACAGAAACGGAGCGCCGCTGGTTGCGCCCGGAATGTTATTCGAATCGAAGGCATTGCTGCGGTAGAAGACGGAAACACCGCCGTGCCAGTCGTTGGTTCCGCCGCGAGTTACGACGTTCACAATGCCGCCGGAGGCGTGGCCGAATTCTGCCTTGTAGCCCGAAGTGACTACCTGAAATTCGAGAATGGAGTCCTGGTTGAACTGGGCTGAAGGACCACCGTTGAAGTTGTCGCGATTGGGCATGCCGTCAATCAGATACAGAGCGTTGCCGCCGCGTTCGCCGAGGATTGGAGTGGAATTGTCGCCGGCCGGATCGTTCTGACGGTTCAAAGCTACGCCAGGAACCAACTGCAAAAGATCGAGATAATTTCTGCCGTTGATAGGCATATCTTCGATCTGCTGCGGGGTAATCGTGCTTCCGGTGGAGGAAATAGTGGTTTCGAGAAGAGGCACGGCGGAATTGACCTCGATAGTCTGACTCGTCGAGCCGACTTGCAACATGATGTCGTAAGTAAGAATGCGATTCAGAGTGACATCGAGATCTTTGAACACCTCGGTCTGAAAGCCGGTTTTGGACACTCTGATTTCGTAAGTTCCCGGAGGAAGGGCGGTAAGACGATAAGTGCCGTCACCCTCACTGATCGTGGCGCGTTCAATGGCCAATTCACTGCTGCTGGCCTGAATCTGAGCCCCGGCGATGGCCAAGCCCTGCTTATCCTGGATTGTTCCGATAATCGTAGAAGTGGTTTGAGCCAAAAGAGCAGGTGCGATAGCGATGAAGAAGAAAAAGCTAAAAATGACATGAAATCGCGAGAACGACAAACACTTGCAATTATTTCCTGCGCGCAGACGCGCTTGCTGACTCCCCATACACCCTCCCCCAGAGCTGCCTAATGCCCACCCAGCTAACGAATGACAAACACCCGTCCACAACAGACTCACTTATAATTTGCAACATCCGTTGCGATTCTCTATAGTGCGTGCAATGCGCGTGAGTCTAGGTTTGCGTGGAAGGAATGTCAACAAGAATTTATGGAGCGACGAGCGAAGGCCGAGTAAACGCAACACATGTTGCGCGACCAATTGAGTGCATCGGAAATTATGATTATTGCGCCGTGCAACGAATAGTGAATCAGCTTGACATGCTGCAACATTCGTTGTATCCCATTGCCTCAACACTTCCACAAAAAAAAGACAGTGGAGAGACCCGTTATGGCGCGTTTTGTGAGAAAAACAAAAGAGGGACCGCTGCTCAGGGTTAGCGAGAAATAAGGCACATAGAGGCCTGAAGACATCTATGGCGACACGCACAGCCGCAAAACCGCCCGCATCGACAGGCCAGACGGCCCTGGAGACACGCATCAGCCGTGCGCAAAACTCACTCAGTAACAGCCGGAAGAAGCTACTGAATCTGATACTGGAGAATCCGGAAGATACTTTTTTCCTCTCATCGCGGGAACTGGCAAAGCGATACGAGGTGGACGCCGCGACCATCGTTCGCACGATTCAGGCTCTGGGTTACAGCAAATTTGCCGAGTTTGCGGCTGATTTGCGGACTCATTTCATTACCCGCATCACGCCATACACGCTGCTGAAAGCGGCCTCTCGGGAAAAGCGGACCTTGAACGACCGCGTGCAGAACAGCCTGGAACTGGACCTGCGCAATTTACAGAGCCTGCGTTCGACGTTGGACGCCGAACGAGTTATTGCGCTCTCCAAGCTGGTGAAACGCGCTCGCCGCATTGTGGTGGTGGGCATTGATCTGGCTGCTTCGCTTAGTTGGCACCTGTCCTATGGATTGATGAGCCTCGGATTCGCGGCGGAGGGTCCGGTGGGTGGCACGGGCAATATTCAAAAAAGGGTACGCGCACTGACTTCCAGAGACCTGTTGATCGCGATCAGTTACAAGCAGGGGTTACGCGAAACGGTCGAAGCGGCGTTGCGTGCGCAGAAGCAAGGCGTGCCCACGTTTGGCATCACCGACAGCGCGGACACGCCGATCGCGCGAATCTGCGACAGCTTCGTGATCACGCCGGTGACGAGCGTGTCGTTTGCCAATTCATATGTCGCGCCAATGGCATTGCTGGGCACGATTCTCGTGGCTTGCGCACACACGCGCACGGCACGGACGTTGGCACTGCTGCGGCGCAGCGAAGAGGAAGACCGCGCCGACAATCGTTGGTATTGGTCGGCGAGCAACGGCAAGGGACTTTCGTAACGGACAACAGAACGGTCACAGGGAGTTGCGTGGGGACGCTGGAACAAAGTTCACGCTTGTCGGGGAATGACGGAGCTTTGGCGACTGCGACAGCCGAAGCGGATGTGCCGAATGAGTTGCGGCGGATATTAAGGATGCGCGATCTGGTGCTGATGATCATCGGCACGGTGATCGGATCGGGAATCTTTCTTGTGCCTGGTGCAGTGCTGCGAGCGGTGGGCAACTCGGTTCTATTGGCGTTGGGCGTTTGGCTGGCTGGCGGACTGCTGTCGTTGCTCGGTGCTCTGACGTTTGGCGAACTTAGCGCAATGAAGCCGCGGGCTGGCGGTATCTATGTTTATATCCGCGACTGCTTCGGACCGTTTCCGGCTTTTCTTTTTGGATGGACGATGTTCTTTGTGATCAGTTCGGGATCGATTGCCACGCTGGCCGTGGCGTTCGCCGGCTATTTGAGCGAGTTCGTTCAACTTTCTGCCGGAGCCACAAAACTCGTTGCGGTGGCGATGATCATGGCGATCACCGCGGTAAATATTCGTGGCACGCGGCAGAGTGCCGATCTGATTAACGTAATGACGGCCGCAAAGGTCGGAGCGATTCTGGTTTTAAGTTCCCTGCTGCTTGTTTATGGAAAGCATTCTGCGTTTGAGGGCATGGGCACGACAGGTTTGGGTGCATCGGGCTTGGCGGGCGTTGGTTTAGCGATGATCAGCGTGTTGTGGGCTTATGAAGGATGGCAATACATAACGTATACGGCGGGAGAGGTGGTCAATCCGCAGCGCACATTTCCGTTGGCATTTCTGGTGGGAACAGTCGCGTTGGTGGCGATCTATCTGTTTGCAAATCTGGGGTATCTCGCGGCGCTCGGCACAATGGGAGTCGCCAGCTCAACGCGAGTAGCTGCATCCGCGCTAAGCACGGTTGTAAGCCACGGTGCCGGCAACCTCGTGGCCGTAGCGATCCTGATATCGATATTCAGCTCGGCGAATGCCGTGATGCTGAACAGCCCGCGTGTGTACTACGCGATGGCAAAGGACGGATTATTTTTCCATGCGCTGTCGAAGGTGCATCCTCGATTTGGCACGCCAGCATTGGCGGTCACTGCGGCGGGGCTGTGGTCGGCCATATTGGCGATAAGCGGAACGTTCGAGCAGTTGCTCACCTATGTAGTTTTTGTGGCGTGGATTTTTTACGGCTTGTCCGCGGCCAGCGTCTTTGTGTACCGCAGACGCGAGCCGAACTCTGCGCGGCCGTATCGTGTTCCGGGATATCCGTTCACCCCATTGGTGTTCATCGTCGCGGCTATTTCGCTGGTGGCAAATACCATCGTTGCGCAACCGATTCGCGCGGCAATTGGCTTGGGAATTGTTTTTTTGGGCGCGCCAGCATATTGGTTCTGGCGGCGCACCGCCGATTTCATTGAGAAGGAAAATATCGCACATGTGTGAGGGGGCCGTATTCGTGCGGGAGATGGGCATCGAAGTCCGAATGCTTCAGGACGTTAAGGAGATGAACATCGGAGTTGAATTGCAGCGCCGGGTGTGGGGCTACAGCGAGATCGACACCGTTCCCGACCAGATGTTTATCGTGGCGAAAGAAAGCGGCGGACAAGTATTAGCCGCCTTTGATCAGGGCAAACCCGTGGGCTTTGCGCTGGCGTTTGCCGGAATACATCAGGGATTGCACTATCTGCATTCGCACATGGTGGGCGTTCTTCCTGAATATCAGAATCGAGGAGTGGGGCGATTGTTGAAGCTGGCGCAACGCGAGGATGCGCTCAATCGCGGGATCAACTTGATTGAGTGGACGTTTGATCCACTGCAAATAAAAAACGCTCATTTCAACATTGCGCGATTGGGAGCGGTGGTTCGGCGCTACATTCCTAACTGCTACGGACGCACGTCGAGCCCTCTTCATGCGGGATTGCCCACGGATCGGCTTGTGGCGGAATGGTGGGTAGGCTCGGCCCACGTGAACAGGGTGCTTAGCGGAACGACGCGTGCATCACAATCCGGCGTGCGCATATCGATTCCAGCGGATATCCGGCAAATCTGTGCGAACGATCCTGAGCGCGCTGAGGCGATCCAGTCACAGGTTCGCGAACAATTCGAGATGCAGATCGCTGCGGGCCGCGCCGCGGTTGGATTTGAACTAAACGACCAGCAAGGAAGCTACGTCTTGGAGCCTTATGAAGATTGAAGCCATCGCAGTTCGAGAAATCAACATACGGCTGAAGTCGCCGTTCGAAACAAGTTTTGGAACTACCCAGGATCGCCGGATCTTGTTGATAGAAGTGATCGCTGATGGTGTAAGCGGCTGGGGGGAAGTTACGGCAGGCGAAAGTCCTGCATATAACGCCGAGACCACCGACACGGCGTGGCACGTAATTTCGGATTTCATTGCGCCTTATATGATCGGGAAGACCCTGGCTACGGCGGCCGAATTCCCTGCTCTCGTGGCGCACATTCGCGGGCACGAAATGGCCAAAAGCGGAATTGAAAACGCGCTTTGGGACATCGAAGCACAGATGAAGAACCTGCCGCTGTGGAAGCTTCTCGGCGGTACAACGCAGGAAATCGCTTGTGGCGTGTCGCTCGGAATTCGCGAGAATCCGGAAGCGCTGGTGAAACGAGTGGAGGAAGAACTGCGCGGCGGATATCAGCGGATTAAATTGAAGATAAAACCCGGAAAAGACTGCGACTATGTTGCCGCGGTGCGAAAGGCGTTCCCGAGAATCCGGCTGTCGGTGGACGCGAACTCCGCTTACACGCTGGACGACGCAGAGCATTTGAAGTCGCTGGACCAATTCAACCTGCTGATGATGGAACAGCCGTTGAGTTGGGACGACATCTATGCTCATTCGAAATTGCAGGCGCAGATTCAAACAGCAATTTGCCTGGACGAATGTATTTACAATGCGCGGCACGCTATCACGGCGATCGAATTAAAAGCCTGCCGGATCATAAATATAAAACTTGGTCGAGTGAGCGGACATACGGAAGCGCGGCTGGTGCAGGCGGCTTGTCGAGAGCGCGGAATACCCGTCTGGTGCGGCGGAATGCTGGAGTCGGGTATTGGCCGAGCGCACAACATTGCGATGTCCACATTGCCAGGATTCACGTTGCCCGGAGATGTGTCCGCGAGCCAGCGCTACTGGAACGAAGACATTATCGAACCGGCAGTCAAAGTTACGCCGCAAGGAACGATACGTGTTCCCACAACACCGGGGCTTGGCTTCGCAGTGAAACGCAATCTGGTGGAAAAGTTGACGGTGCGGCGGAACGATTGGAAGGCGCGGCACGCAGCGGATTGATAGGCAGGAGTTTCAAGTCTGCAGGCTGTTTTTGAATTTGGGGCACGTGAGTCGATCGACAAGTTGAATTTCACTGGGGGAATCGCAATGGGCATGAGTCGCGCCGTTCGAACGCTTGTTGGCAGTTTCTTGGTGGCTATGTGTGTTTGCTGCTCGCAAGCGCTGCTCGCGCAATCCAGCGACACGCTGGAGCAGCGCATTAATAAGGTTATGGAGCGGCCGGAATTTGCTCACTCGCGTTTCGGCCTGAAGTTCATCACGGCGGACAACGGAGATGTGGTCTACGAATTGAACTCTCCGCAACTTTTTGTGCCCGGCTCGACGACGAAATTGCTGAGCGAAGGAACGATGCTGGAAGTGTTGGGGGCCGACTACCGTTTTCATACAAAAATTTATCGCACCGGCCCGATAAAGAAGGATGGGACGTTGCAGGGCGATTTGGTGCTGGTGGCCAGCGGGGACCTCGATCTTTCGAATCGCATTCAGCCTGACGGCACGCTGGCGTTTGAAGACGAAGATCACTCCTACGGCGGACCCGACAGCAAGGGACTCCCCGGCGATCGATTGGTGGTGATGCGGGAATTTGCCAAGCAAATTGCCGACAAAGGAATAAAGCGGATCAAGGGGCGAGTGCTGGTCGACGTATCGCTTTTTCCGGAAGGATATCGCGAACTCGGAACTGGAGTGGTGGTATCGCCGATCGTAGTGAACGATAACGTGATTGATGTGGTGATCAGCCCGGGACCTACGGAAAATTCGCCGGTGCAATTGAAAATCGAGCCGCAAACAGCGTACGTGACGATCACGAACCAAGCCACTACGGGCAAGGTTGGCTCCAAGCCGACGATTACGTACAGCAATGACAAACTAAATCCCGACGGCACGCGGAGTGTGGCGGTGACGGGCAGTTTTCCTGTGGATGGAAAACCCACGATGCATTCTTACCGCATTCCCGAGCCAAGCCACTTTGCCGCGACGGTTTTGGCCGAGGCGCTAAAGCAGCAAGGAATCACGGTGAAATTACCGGGTCCGGCGAATGCCGTTGACTTCAAGGCACTGGCGGGCAACTACAAGCCCGAAAATCTTGTTGCCGAACATGTCTCGCCTCCATTGAAGGAAGAAGTGAAGGTGACGCTAAAAGTCAGTCAAAACATGCATGCCAGTTCCATGCCGTATCTTCTTGGCGCACTGGTGGCACACAAGGATACGCAAATCGATCAGGCAGGCTTCGACGTTGAGAATGAGTTTCTGACGAAGGCGGGCTTGGATCTTCGCGGCGCAGCGCAGAGTGATGGCGCGGGCGGAGATGCGTTTTTCTCACCGGACTTCATGGTGCACTACCTGATGTACATGTCGAAGCAGAAGGACTACGAGGACTTCTATCGCGCGCTGCCGATACTGGGAAAAGACGGCACGCTGGTGAAGATCCAAGTGAATTCGCCGGCTGCGGGCCACGTACACGCGAAAACCGGAACATACGGAACGTACGATGCGCTTAATAAGAAGTTGATGGTGACCGGCAAGGGCCTCGCGGGTTATATGGACACGGCGAGCGGGCAGCATTTGATTCTTGCGCTGTACGTCAACATGGTTTCTGTAGGGCTGGATGATCCGGAGGCCGTGCAGAAGGTTGCTGGAGAGGCGCTGGGAGAAATAGCAGCGGCGGCCTACGACGCGCCGTTGACCAAGGAAAAGGCGCGCGCGGCCGGCGCGGTGAGCAAAAAAGCCGGGATGGCTGCATCTGCAACGGGTGCATCAGGTGCAAGGGCGGCCGGCGAGTACGATGTGATTCTTAAGAATGGAAAGATCGTCGACGGGTCTGGGAATCCGTGGGTGTCTGGCGACGTTGGAATCCGCGGGGATCGCATCGCAGCGATTGGAAAACTCGAAGGCGCTCACGCCAAACGCGTGATCGACGCAACGGGCCTGGTGATTTCGCCTGGCTTTATCGACATGCTTGGCCAATCGGAACTGGCCCTGTTGATTGATAATCGCTCGCTGAGCAAGTTGGCCCAGGGGATCACAACCGAAATTACTGGCGAAGGCGGATCGATTGCGCCGCAGACCGAGTTAACGCTTGCGCCGCTACAGCCTGCACTCGACCACTACAAATTGAAGGTGGACTGGACCACGCTCGATGGATATTTCAAGCGACTGGAGCAAGTGGGCACGCCGCTGAATATCGGTACGTATGTTGGAGCGGGCCAGATTCGTGAGGCGGTGCTTGGTGACGTCGATCGCGCGCCCACACCTGCCGAGATGGAAAAGATGAAGGGACTGGTCGCGCAAGCGATGCAGGAAGGCGCCTTTGGAATTTCGACCGCGCTGATTTATCCGCCAGGACATTACGCGAAGACGGAAGAGTTAATCGAGCTTGCGAAAGTCGCGGCGCAGTATGGCGGTATATACGGAACGCACATGCGCAGCGAAGGTCAGACCGAACCGCAAGCGATCGAGGAAGCATTGCGCATCGGTCGAGAAGCGCATTTGCCGGTTGAGATTTTTCACCTGAAGGTGTCGGGCAAGACTCGCTGGGGGAACATGCCAAAAATCGTGGGACAAATTCAAGCTGCGCGAGATTCGGGCCAGGACGTGACCGCGAACATGTATCCCTACATCGCGGGCGGTACGGCCTTGGCGTCGAGCCTTCCACCGTGGACCGCGGATGGCGGCATGGAGAAACTTCTGGAACGGCTACATGACCCGGCAACTCGCGCCAAGATCAAAGCGGAAATGGCGAGTGACCATCCGAATTGGGAGAATATTTTCTTCGATAGCGGAGGAGGAGCGGGCGTGCTGGTGTCCGGTGTGGAGAATCCGGACCTGAAGAAATTTGACGGGAAAACTGTCGCGCAAATTGCGGAGGCGCAGAAGAAATCGCAGCTCGACGCGCTCTTCGATTTCATCATCGGGGATAAGGGGCAAACGGGCGCGTTGTATTTCATGGCCAACGAGAACGATCTTATGTATGGCCTGAAGCAGCCTTGGACGAGCCTGTGCCTGGACGCGAGCGAGATGTCGCTTGACGGACCCTTGTACGAGCCACACACGCATCCACGCGCGTTTGGCGCGATGCCGCGATTCCTGGGGCACTACGTGCGCGACCAACACCTTTTGCCGCTTGAACAAGGAATTCGCAAGATGACTTCCCTTCCCGCGCAACGCGAGCGATTGGTGAATCGCGGATTATTGAAAGAGGGATACTTCGCGGACATCACCGTGTTTGATCCCGCGACAATTCAGGATGTAGCGACGTATGCGCAGCCCGCACAGGTTTCCAAAGGCGTGAAGTACGTTTTCGTAAATGGCCAATTGGAATTTGAGGATGGCAAGCTAACGGGGCGCACCGCAGGACGCGGGCTGCGAGGCCCTGCCTGGCACGAACCGGTCGCACAATAGCGAATCGCTTTCAACAAGGAATATCCTCCATAGCACTTACCGGCACTCAATTGCTGCGGGCGCACAACCGCGTTGAATCGGTGCTATTGCTGACATGAGATGTAAGGGATCGACGCCGCTGCAATCCGTAGGCAAACCACAATAATACGTCCACTTTTTTCCGTCCGCGATTACCATAGATAGCCCTCCCAATTTATGGAAAGAGACTGATGACGGCTTTCGGCGGTTCGCAACTTCTTTTGCTGCTTATTGTGGCTGTCAGCATTTTCCTAATGCTGCTACGCCCGCGCAACGTTGCCGAAGTGTATTGGATTGGCGCGGGAGTCTTATTGCTGCTGATCTTCCGGCTAATTCCTTTTGAAGTCGCAGGACGAGCCGCTGCGAAAGCTTCGGACGTTTGCCTGTTTTTGATTGGCATGATGCTGCTTTCAGAGTTCGCGCGCGCCTACGGAGTGTTTGACTGGCTATCGTCAATCGCACTGCGCAGCGCCGATGGGTCGTGCGCAAGATTATTCCTGCTCGTTTATGCTGTGGGAACCGTCGTAACGATTTTTATGTCGAACGACGCCACGGCGGTAGTGCTGACGCCAGCGATTCTGGCTGGAGTTCGGAGAACGCGAGTGGCGCCACTTCCCTATTTGTACGTGTGCGCATTTATCGCAAACGCGGCGTCTTTTGTATTGCCGATTTCGAACCCGGCAAATCTGGTCGTCTTTCGCAACAACATGCCACCCTTGGGCCGTTGGATGCTGTCATTCACCGTGCCATCCATATTTTCCATTGCCGCTACTTTCCTGGTGCTGCGATGGACTTTCCGG
>DASXLU010000406.1:0-4395 GCA_036496065.1 Candidatus Acidiferrum sp. | reverse complement strand
ACAGAAAAACGATGCGTTTCAAGACCGGCAGGCGCGATTCTTGCAGCGCTTGTAGGGCGAAGAGCGCCTGAACGATGCCCGCTTTCATGTCGAACGTGCCGGGACCAAAGGCCTTTCCGCCGGTTATGCGAAAGGGCATTTTCTGGAGCGTGCCCGTGGGATAAACCGTGTCGTAATGGCCGAGAACGAAAATTTGGCCTGCTGGGCGCGAGCTACTCGGAGACCAGATGACACGCAGATGATCGCCGCGATGTTTCTGAGAAACGATGCCGACGATGGCCTTGCGGCGAAGCCATTCACCTGACAGAAAGCGGCAGCACCGGTCGGCGGGCTCTTTTTCAAGACTGGGCGATTCAATTTCGACGAGTTCGCGAAGGGTGGCGAGCATGCGAGGGAGTTGCGGTCGCAGCAGAGACAAAAATTTTTTTGAGAGAGTGCTCGGGGTCATCGCGAGAAATGTTATCACGGGCGCAGCGGGAGAATGGTCGGAGGTGACTGTTGGAGCGGTAGAAGATAAGCTATTAGGAACCCCAAAATTGCTTATAATAGGAAGTTTGTGGAATAGGAAGAAAGCGCCGCAGAGCGGGAATGGAGGGCGCAGGAGCGGGTATGTTACTCGACATCAACGAGGTTCAGAAATTTCTGCCGCATCGGTACCCTTTTTTGATGATTGATGGGGTGCTGGAGATGGAGCGCTACAAGCGCATCGTCGCGGTAAAGGGCGTGACGATCAACGAGGCGCATTTTCAAGGGCATTTTCCAGGGAAGCCCGTGATGCCAGGCGTGCTGATCCTGGAATGTATGGCGCAGGCAGGCGGAATACTGCTGTTGCAGGAGATTCCTAACCGAGACCAGAAGCTGATGTACTTGGTGTCGATGGACAATGTGAAATTCCGCAAGCCGGTGGTGCCTGGGACGCTGTTGCGCATTGAAGTGGACATCCTGAAGTGGAAGGGCGACCTGTGCAAAATCCAGGCGAAGGCATTCGTGGAGCAAGAGTTGATGGCGGAAGCCAATCTGATGTGCTTGATGGTGGATCGCGAACCGGCGGCCAAATCTGCAAAATGAGCAAGCAGATACACGCCCAGGCGGTTGTTGACCCAGAAGCGAAATTAGCGGAAGGGGTGCAGGTTGGGGCGTTCGCGGTGGTCGGGGCCGGAGTGGAGTTGGGGGAAGGCTGCGTGTTGCATCCGCACGCTGTGGTGTATGGCCCGTCAAAGTTTGGCGCGCGCAACGTTGTGCATCCGTTCTGTGTGCTGGGCGGCGACCCACAGGACTACACGTTTCGCGGCGAGCATGTGGAACTGTCGGTTGGCGACGACAATACTTTTCGTGAGCACGTTACGGTCAGCCGCGGAACGAAAAAGGGCGGCGGGACGACACGAATCGGCAGCAACAATTTTTTTCTGTCGTATTCGCACGTGGGGCACGACTGCCAGATCGGCGACGGCACACTGTTTGTAAATGGGGCGACACTCGCGGGGCACGTGCACGTGCAGGATTACGTGACGATAGGGGCGTTTTCGCCGGTGCATCAGTTTTGCACGCTGGGACGGTACGCATATATCGGGGCGTGCACGGTGATTACGCAGGATGTGTTGCCATTTTCGTTGAACGTGACCGAGCGGGAAACGAAGTGTTATGGGGCGAACACCATCGGGCTGGAGCGCAAAGGGTTTTCCGCGGAGCGCATCAAGGAATTGCAGCGAGCCTTTAAGCTGTTGCTACGGTCCAAAAAGAATACGACGCAGGCACTGGAAGAAATGCGCAAGCTGGGCGATTCCGAAGAGGTGAAGGAACTGATTGCGTTTGTGGAGAAATCGGAACGCGGAATCGTGAAGTAAGGAATTCATGCCGGAATTGCAACACAGCACAAGTGGGTGGGGGCTGATCGCGGGCAACGGGCGATTTCCGTTTCTGGTGCTAGAGGGCGCGCGCAGCCAGGGAATAGAGATGGCGGTGATTGCGTTAAAGGAAGAGGCTGCGCCAGAACTGGAGAAGGCGGCGAAGCGGTTGCACTGGGTGAGCTTGGGGGAATTAAGCAAAGCCATCGAACTGATGCAGCGCGAAGGGGTGAAACGCGCGGTGATGGCCGGTCAGGTGAAGCACAACAAGATTTTCAGCTCGATACGGCCGGACTGGAAACTGGCCAAGCTACTGTTTTCGTTGCCACGCAAGAATACGGACTCGCTGATCGGAGCGGTTGCCAAGGTGCTGGAAGACGAAGGGATCGAACTGGTGGACTCGACGCTGTTCCTGAAGCCGCTGGTGCCGGAGGTTGGAGTACTGACCAAGCGTGCGCCAAACGAGCAGGAAGCCGCTGACATGGAGTATGGGCTGGGAGTGGCGCGGCAAATCGCGTCGATGGACATTGGGCAAACGGTGGTGATTGCGGACCGCGCATGTGTGGCGGTAGAGGCGATGGAAGGTACCGACGAGACGATTGAGCGCGCGGCGCGCTTCGCTAATGGAAGGCCTCTGGTGGTGGTGAAAGTCAGTAAGCCCAGGCAGGACATGAGGTTCGACGTACCCGTGGTGGGGCTGCCGACCGTCGAAGCTATGAAGCGGGCCGGTGCAACGGCGCTGGCCATTGATGCGACCCGCACCCTCTTGTTCGATCGAATCCAACTGGTTGCCTTGGCAGATGCTGCCGGGATCGCCATTCAGGCATTTCCATTTGCGCTGAAGACGGAACCGAAGGTCGAATCGAAGGGAATATCCAGGGAATGAGTGCGAGCACGGGCGGAGCGGGCACTTCACGCAAAATTCGTGTAGCCGTAGTGGGAACGGGCGAATTTGGCCGGAACCATGCGCGGGTGTATCGCGAGATGCAAGATGTGGACTTTGCAGGGGTATTCGATCTGGACAGGTCGCGAGCGGAAAGTATTGCGAAAGAATTCCAAACGAGAGCGTTCAAAGAGATTGAGGAGTTGCGCGGGAGCGTAGACGCTGCAACCGTAGCGGTGCCTACTGTGGCGCACGCCGAGGTTGGCTGCCGATTGATGGCGATGGGCATCGATGTGTTGGTGGAGAAGCCCATGGCCAGCACGATAGAAGAGGCGGACAAGCTGATTCGAGCGGCGGCGGAGAATAACCGCGTTTTGCAGGTTGGACACGTGGAGCGATTCAATCCGGCGGTGCTGGCCGTTGAGCCGATCGTGAACCGGCCATTATTTTTTGAGGTACACCGGTTGGGGGTATTCACGCCGCGCAGTTTGGACGTGGACGTGATTTACGATTTGATGATCCACGACCTGGATATTTTGCTGGCGCTGGTGAAAGAGCCGGTGGCAGAAGTGAAAGCTGTAGGGATTCCCGTGCTGACCGAGAAAGTGGATATTGCGCATGCGCGGCTGGAGTTTACTGGCGGTGCGGTGGCTAACGTGACGGCGAGCCGCGTGTCTACGGAGCGCGTGCGAAAGATGCGATTTTTTCAGGAGCGCGAATATATTTCGCTGGATTATGCGCGGAGGGATGCGTTGCGCGTGGGCGTAAAGAAGCCTGGGCCGGAACCGGAATTTGGATTTGAGAAGCTGGCGTCCGCCGGCGTTGAACCGCTACGCGCGGAGTTCGAGGCGTTTATGAGCGCGGTAAGAAGCCGAGTGGCGCCAAAAACGGACGGGAACGCGGGCCGAGCGGCTTTAGAACTGGCCAGCAGGGTAATGAAAAGCATCCGAGAGCATGAGGCGCGCGTCCAACCAGTAGCGCAACCAAAGCGAGAACAAACGATTCAATGATTCCCCGGATCCTAGTGCCTAAGGGTGCGCGTCTACCCGACGGCGACCTGGCAACCACAACGCGGAGGCGTCCTTCGTCGCTGGACGAGCGCACGCTGGTGCCGTCGGAGTTGCCGGTGGTGCCGCTGGACGGCCACTCCACCATTCCATCGAATTTGCCGCTGGAGTCGATTGCTGCGCGCGTGGTGGTGCCGCGGGATGTGAATGTTGCGGCAGTGCAAAAGCCGGAAGAGTCGCGGTTGCCCGTGCAGCCGACGGACATGGACGAGCGGATCACGATTCCGCAAGGCGTTAAGCCTCCCGAAGAGTTTCAGCCGCTCGGACCAATTTCCGCAGATCTAGTGGAACCAGACATTCTGCAGACGGGCGAAGTCGCGTTTTTGTCGCCCGAGAGCCGGGGCGAGCGAAGCCTTGGAGAGAAGATCAACGCGACGGTTTCGGTGGCGATGCACGTGGCAGTAATCGCATTGATTATTTTTGCGCCGAAGGTTTTCGCGCCGCATGTTCGAACGAATGAAGAGGAAGACCTGGCACGAAGGCAGATGACGGTGTTGCTGCCTCCGGGCGCGCTGGATTCGCTAAAGCCCTCTCCGGCAACGCCACCTGCGCCGCACGAGATGGTCAAGGTGGATCCGCGCGTGATTCGCAAGGTGGCGCC
>DASXLU010000405.1:0-3826 GCA_036496065.1 Candidatus Acidiferrum sp. | reverse complement strand
CAATGGAGCCATCGATGGCGCTGACCTGCACTTCCGTAATGTCTTTTTGCCCCGCGGCACGGATGTCGAAGGAATAGACTAGCTTTCCGTTTTCCTTTTCAAGTTCTTCTTCTTTGATATCGCCTGGAACTTTCTTGAGAGCGATAGCGCGAGCTTCTTCCACGCGCACTTTGGCGTCGGCTTTCAATGTATCCGGTATTATCGATTTCCTTGGCGCATTTGTCTGCGCATGGACCGGAAGACACAACCAGAATGCAACCACTCCGGCCATCGTCAGGACAACGTTCTTGCATTTCATCGCCAGCCTCCGCTCCTCAGTTCATTGGAAACAGGCCAAACCTGAGTCTGATTAGAGGCTAGCGAATGCGAGATAAACGTAAGATTAATCGAAAAAGCCGCTTAAACAGGGGCTCCCGGCAGGTATGCCGAAAACGTGGTGCCTGAGGAGTCCGAACGCGTCAACTCCAGACGACCGTGGTGGGCTTCGGCAATCCAGCGCGCGATCGCGAGGCCCAGGCCTGCACCTCCCGTATCGCTTTCTGAGCGCGATCGCGCCTTGTCCACGCGGAAAAATCGTTCAAAAACGCGCTCATGCAAATCCTGCGGAATTCCCGGCCCCGAATCTGCAACGCTCAGTAACGTCTCGCTGCCTCTTTTCCGGCATTCGACCACCACTTTGCCACCCTCTGGCGTGTATTTGAACGAATTGTCCAGAAGGTTGAGCAATAATCGCCGGATCAATGCTTCGTCGCCATGAACAAGAAGTTCCGGCTCCACGGAAGATGTCAGCGCGATATTTTTTGTGAGCGCCAGCGAGCGGGCGTGTCGTATCACGTCCGAAGTCATTTCATCGAGATAGAAATCCCTAAGCGTTAGAGGATACTGACCTGCATCCGCGCGGGTCAGAGTAAACAGATCCTCAATAATGTGAGCCAGTCGCTGCGATTCGTCGCGCAGAATTTTTAGAGTCTCGCGATATTCCCCCGGAGAGCGATTCTCCCGAGCGAGCGTAACCTCGGTTTCTCCCCGCAAAATAGCCACCGGCGTTCGTAGCTCATGCGACGCATCTGAAATAAAGCGACGCTGCCGTTCGAAAGACTCTTCCAGCCGGTCCAGCAATTGATTAAACGATAGGGCCAGTTGGCCCAATTCATCTCGTTGGTTAGAGACGGACAGACGGTCGCTCAAATTCGATGCGCCCATTCCACGAGCTTGCGACGCCATCGCTGTGACGGGAGCTAAGCTCTTCCTCGCGAGAAAATAGCCGCCAGCCGTGGCGCACAACAGGATAATCGGAATAGCCCAGAGAAATGTATTGCGGATGTCCTCAAGCATTTCCGCTTGCACATGCCGCGACTGCAGCTGCACCAGGGAATACGTGTTTCCTTCGGCGAATAGGGGTCGAGCGAATCCCCGGAATCCATGCCTTCCTCCTGGAATTGTTTGCAACGCGCGGCCCGACAACCCTCGAACGGCCAACTCACGAAATTCATCCGACGAGAAGACTTGCGGAGAGAATGTTTCTTTCGCCTTGCCCACGGCAGGAAGTTCGAGAGAGCTCAGAATCACCTTGCCGTTCGTATCGGTTAGTGCAAAAACAATTTCACTGAAGCGATGCTCCAACATGGCCTGCTCCGCGGCGCTCTTCACGCGATCAGGGCCGGAGTGATCCGGCACTTCCGCATTGAACGTTGTGGCGAAGGCGTCCGACAGTTCGGCGAGATTGTTGTCGGTGCGCTGCGAAATGTTGCGGGCATACAGGAAGTACGTTAGTACCGAAAGAAGAATAAGTGCGAGAGCCAACCCACCGCCGTACCACAGCGTGAGGCGCACGCGTACAGAATCAAGCATTCGACTTTCTCGTCGGCGCAGAGGCAGAACCGTTGCTCAATTTACCACGAGCGTCTGGCGCCGCTATGAGGACATATCCACTGCCGCGACGCGTTTGCAGCAACGGTTTCGCCGCATCGTCGCCAAGTTTGCGACGCAAACGGTTGACATACACCTCGATCAGATTGGAAAACGGATCGAATGTCTCATCCCATACGTGCTCGGCAATTTCAGAGCGGCCCACCACTCGCCCCGCATTACGCGCCAGAAATTCAAGCAGTGCGTATTCCTTTGTCGTCAACGGTATGGAACGACTGCCGCGGCTTACCGACTGTGAGCCCGTGTCGATTATCAAATCTCCCACAACTATTTGCGACGGCCGAAGCTCACTCGGACGGCGCAACAACGCACGCAGCCTTGCGAGAAGCTCGCCAAATTCAAACGGCTTCGTCAAATAATCGTCAGCGCCCGAATCGAGACCAGCGATGCGATCATCCACTCCGTCCCGCGCCGTCAGCATCAGAATCGGCATTCTCTTTCCCAGTCCGCGCATCGCCCGGCACGTCGCAAAGCCGTCCAAGCCGGGGATCATCACGTCTAGAATTACGACATCGTAGTCATTGATTTCGACCTGATAAACGGCAGCATTCCCGTTCGCCACAACATCGACCGCATAGGACTGCTCCTGCAATCCTTTGCTCACAAAACGGGAAATTCGCAAATCGTCTTCCACCAGCAAGAGTCGCATAGCCGTATCATACGGCAACTTGGCCCAACCTCTTTCACACATCTACGCGCCACCGACACGAGATCGCGCACCTTTACAGCGACAGCCTCAACAGCTTCGCCAACAACGACTCATCCGATTTCTTGCTATTTGGCTTCCGGCGTGAACCTAAGATATGAAGCGCAACAACTCAAACCAAACGACCCGCGGTACGGTGGCAGTTTCGCGCAATGGAAATACGCTCAGTTTTCTATTTGATTACGCTAACCCCGCCGAACCCCTTCGCCTCTGTCGTGCTTCGGTTTAAATCGCGATGCCAGGGAAGATTCGGAACATGAAGTTGGAACGATCCAGCGCGGCACGCCAGCCGGCACGTGCAACCCCTGCGCTTGTTCGTGGACCTGCTTGAGCACATCTTCAAGCCGATATGCCCACTCTGGAGCTGCAGGAGTCACCATTCGGTATCCGCCACTACGCGGCCGCTAACTGCAATTGCTTCAGTGCCGCGCGCTGTATCTTCCCGCTTATACCTTTCGGCAATTTCTCCATGAACAGAATTTTCTCCGGCACCTTCAAATCCGCCAGCCGGCCCCGCGCGTGCTCTCTCAGTTCGTCTTCGCTAGTCACGCATCCATCACGCAGCGCGACAAACGCGAGCACCCGTTCACCACGAGCCTCAACCGAATCCGGCATCCCGATCACGCCGACCTCGAGTACCGCCGGATGAGTGTAAATGGCCTCCTCCACTTCCTGAGGAGATATGTTGAAACCATCGCGAACGATGATCTGCTTCTTGCGGCCCTCAAACCAGAAGTATCCATCGGAATCACGCCGAACCAGATCGCCGGTAAAGAGCCAGCAGTCTTTCAGTGCCGCTTTTGTCGCCGCAGGGTCGTCCCAATAGCCGACAAGACTCACCGGGGTCTTCACGATGAGTTCGCCCGTCTGGCCATCCGGCACTTCTCTGCCGTTCGAATCCACCACCATCGCCTGTACCCCATCACCTGGTATGCCGAGTGAGCCCGGCCGAATCGCTCCCGCGGGATTGCCGATCGCGAAACTCGTTTCCGTCATGCCAAAGCATTCGCGCAAAGCGATTCCGAACTGTTCTTGAAAACGTTCGTGTGTGCTCAATGGCACGGCGTCGCCGCCCACGAAAAACGCGCGAATGGAGCGCACCTGCCGCGGACTGAGTGTCTGCTCTTCAAGCAGCAATTGCACCATCGACGGCAGTCCAAAGGTGCAGGTGCACTGAAAGCGCTCAATCAA
>DASXLU010000404.1:0-2320 GCA_036496065.1 Candidatus Acidiferrum sp. | reverse complement strand
ACAAGTTGGAAACCAATGTCCCAAACATTTTTGCCTTGGGCGACATCAAGGGCGGTCCAGCCTTCACGCACATCTCCTACGACGATTTCCGCATCCTGCGCACCAATATCATCAACAAAGGGAATGCCAGCATCGCCAACCGCATGGTGCCCTACACCGTTTTCATCGATCCGCAACTCGGCCGTATCGGTCTCACGGAAGCGCAGGCGAAAGCGCAGAGCCGCGATATTCGCGTCGCGAAGATGCCCATGACCTACGTTGCGCGCGCCTTGGAAATTGCTGAGTCGCGCGGCTTCATGAAGGCTGTCGTAGACAAAGCCTCCGGCCAGATTCTCGGCGCCGCCGTGCTCGGAGTCGAAGGCGGAGAGATCATGTCGCAGATCCAGTTGGCCATGATGGGCAAGCTAAGCTACGCCGACCTGGAAAACGCCATCTTTGCTCACCCTACGCTCTCTGAATCTCTCAACAATTTATTCGGCCACTTTCAAGACTGAACCTTCGTCCGCGACTCATTCCTCGGCACAAAGCGCTAACCAAAGTCGAACGGCCCAGCCCACTCAACTCTGAGTGAACCGGGCCGCGCGCAATGCAAATCTGTCGCGATAAGCAGTTAGGGTTTAGCCTTTTTGTCGGTCATATTCATTTTCGCCATGGCGTTCGGCGCCGGCTTGGGTTGCCAATACTCCGGATCAGACTTGATCCATTCTGGATAGATGTAGCTCATGGCCGGACTGAACGCGAACAGTTGGTGTTGCGACGATTCGATCGAAGAGCCGTAGAGTTCTGAGAACTTCTTCATCCCGTCTTCCCCCAGCGCTTCTGCGAATTTCTTGCTGTCGTCAAAGCCGCGATCCAGGTCGGCCAGGGTCGTGTGCGCCTCCAGGACAAGATACGTCCCACCATCGCCTCCGTACCGCTGTTCGAACATGCCCCAGTGCGCATTCGGATTGCTCTTCTCGTAACCCGACTTCACCAGTTTCACTAGCTCTTCCCACTCGCGGTAGTGGCCCGGTTTCACGTGATACGACGATATTTCGAAGAAGCGCATATGCGAAAGATCCGCGCGCGGTCGCAGGCTCTCTTCTTCGTTGAAGACGAAAATCCCCTGATCGACCGAGTCGAGCAGATCGCCGTCGGCCATGTTCGCTTTATCCAAAGCGCTGAGGAGCGATGCGTTTTTGGCAACCGCAGCGCCGTCTTTCTCCATCGCTTCAAACGATTCGTAGCGGGTCATGAATAGTGCACGCGATTTCCCTGAGAGCGATGTCACGGCCAGGTAATGTGTCGGATAGTTCGCCTTGGCCATAGCTTGAACGTACGCGGTCTCCGTTTTTTCGTGACTGCCGCCGGTCCTGCCGGGCTTGATATATTCTCGAGTGATTTGTAAAACTTTGGGGATAGTCATACCCTGCTGGTCTTGTGCTGCGAGCGCGCCAACACATAAAAATCCAACGGATGCTACTGCAAACAAACGAGCGGTATTCTTCATAGGCGTGTGCCTCCTTGCTTCGCGATGGGCCTGAGGTAATGGAACCTGGATGAGGGGCGATATGACTGGACTGGCGAAGTATATAGCCGCGTCACCGGGAGTCAAGGGAAACAGTGCCTGTAACCTTTCGCGTTTCGCGGAGTCAAATTGCTCGGAGAAAAACCATGCTAACCAGCCGCGCGATCTACGTCACATCTCTCCTGGCCGCCTTGGCCGCCGGAGGATGCGTTTTAGCCATTACCGCCGCCAATCGCGCCCAGCAGCCTGCAATGGCAACGCAAACGGATTCAGCCAAACAACCCGTTGTCGTAGAACTGTTCACGTCCGAGGGCTGCTCCAGTTGCCCGCCCGCTGACGCGCTGCTCAAGCAGTTGAGCCAGGAGCAACCCGTTCGCGGTGCCGAAGTGATCGCACTCGAAGAGCACGTCGATTACTGGAACCAACTCGGCTGGACCGATCCTTACTCCTCGCGAGATTTTTCCGCGCGACAGGAAGAGTACGCCGGCAATTTCCGCAACAGCGGCGTGTACACACCGCAAATGATTGTCGATGGCGCCTCGGAATTGGTCGGCAGCCGTCGCAGCGATGCCGATGCCGCCATCCAGCGCGAAGCCACTACGCCAAAGATCAAGCTCGCGCTGAATCAGACTTCCGAGCCCGGCAAGAAGCCTACGATGTTCGAACTTCACGTTGGCGATGTGCCCGCGAGTCTCGGCACGGCAAAACTGGAACTGTGGATTGCCGTCACCGAGAAGGGCTTGCAGACCAGCGTGAACGCCGGCGAAAATTCCGGCGAAACACTGCAACACGCCGATGTAGTTCGAACCCTGC
>DASXLU010000403.1:0-5360 GCA_036496065.1 Candidatus Acidiferrum sp. | reverse complement strand
AACCAACAATGCCAGCGCCATCATCAACAAGGTCACGGACCAGGTATCCGCCGACGTCCACTGCGCCAATCCTGCTTCTTCAAGGGCTACTTCGTCCGCGCTTGCCGCAGCCTGCGCCGGGCTATTCGTTGCATCCATCGAAAATGTGTTGCTCGCCTTGGCGTTCACATCGGTCTGGGAAGCTTGCGAGAAGTTCGTCACGTACGGTCCATCAGGGAAACTCGTTGGGTCCATGTCCTGCTGCGCGTACGCGGAACTTGCCAGGAACATTGCCGCTACCATTGCCACCAGCATCAGTTGTACTCGGATTATCGTGTTGTATTTCATTGGGCGCCTCCAGCTTTTCTCTTGTGCCTCTTGGGTCACGCCTTACCTAAAGGCAACGGAGATGCCAAACTTTTTGCTTTTCCAATTCAACTCGAAAATGTCCGAAGCAAAATGAATTCACGGGAGTTAGCGCGCTGCGAAGCACGAGACCCGTAGTTTCGGTTCGCTGAGATGCCCAATGGTTCCTATCTGTTCGGTTAGCTCAAGCGACTGAGCTCGCGAGATCATCCACGATGCGCAGCCGGCAACTCGCGGATCGAAGCGCTTTCCTCTGCAATCATCTTGAATGATTGCACTTATAATTCGCCTCATTGCGGCGCCCCCCTGCACCATGCACCCAAACCATTCGGATAGCCCTGCAAATGGTATGGATAGCACTACTGCCTTGCAGCCACTCAAAATTGGGCTAGAATACCGCCTCCGGTTGAAAGCTTCCCCAACCGAAGCCTTCAGATGTAGGGTTACCTCGTGCAACCTCGGCTCCTATCGCTCAGCGGACCACTCAGAAAGTCAGAATTCGCGTTGACCGACTCTCTTGCAATTGGGAGCGCCAATTCCAACGGCATTTGCCTGGACGACCCATCGGTCTCGCCCTCGCACTGCCGCATCACCCGCGAGGACGGCCATTACTTCCTCACCGACCTCGGCAGCGCCGCTGGCACTTTTCTGAATGGCATCCCCATTCAGCACCGCGAACTCTCTCCGGGTGACGAAATCTCGGTGGGCAATTCCGTCTTTCTTTTCGAACTTGAGGCGGCAGGCGCGAACTCCAGAAACTCGCTTCAGCTCGACGACACTTCGCTGCTCGGCGCTCCCCTTCACCAACTGCAGGCCGATGAGGTCCTTTACCTTCGGCACGACGCTGTCGAGAGCATCCCTCAATCTTCAAACGTCGCCCACAACCTCAGTGCCCTATTGCGTATCAGCACCGTCGTTGGTTCTTTGCGCGATGCAGACGCATTGCAATGGCAGCTATTGGGGATGATTTTTGACGTCATCCCCGCCGAACGAGGCGCAATTCTTACCATCGACCCGGAAACCAAGGCCGTGGCTTCCCACGTGGCCTGGGACCGAACCCTTGGCCCAGACAGGCCCGTGCACGTAAGCCAGGCTGTGCTGCAGCGCGTTGTCGAAGAACGCGTGTACTTGCTCGACAAAGGTAACACCGGCTCGGAGCCAGCAGTTGGAACGCAAGATTCGGGCTCGGCTGCCGCAACGATTCACTCACTCCTCTGCGTGCCGCTTTCCGCCGCGGGACAACCCTTCGGCGTCATCTACCTGGACACTTCGAATCCCAAGGCGGCCTTTTCGGACGAGCACCTGCAGCTACTCTCCGCGATCGCTGGCATCGCTTCCATCGCCATCGAAAACGCTCGCCAGTTCGAACGCATTGGCAACGAGAACCGGCAACTTCGTGCCGAAGTTAATCTCGAGCACGACATGCTCGGGCAAGGCCCACGCATGCGCGAGGTCTATCAATTCATCGAACGCGTCGCACCCACGGACGCCACCATTCTCATTCACGGCGAAAGCGGCACCGGCAAGGAACTCACCGCGCGAGCCATCCACAAAAACAGTCCCCGGCGCCATCTTCCCTTCGTTGCCCTGAATTGCGCCGCATTGACCGAAAGCCTGCTGGAAAGCGAGCTTTTTGGGCACGAAAAGGGCGCTTTCACTAGCGCTTTTGCCCAGAAAAAAGGGCTTTTGGAGGTTGCCGAGGGCGGCACGGTGTTCCTTGACGAAATCGGTGAACTATCGCCGATTCTTCAGGCCAAGCTGCTGCGCGTTCTGCAGGAGCGCGAATTCGTGCGTGTCGGCGGAACTCGGCCGATAAAAATCAATGTGCGCTTCCTGGCCGCTACAAACCGGAATCTGCAAAACGCCGTGAAGGACAATGCATTCCGCGCGGATCTCTTTCACCGCTTAAACGTTATCTCCATCACTTTGCCGCCGTTGCGAGAACATCCGGAAGACATTCTCGTGATCGCCTCTTACTTTGCCGCCCGCTACGCGCAAAAATGCAATCGTTCGCTCAAGGGAATTTCAGAAGGCGCGCGCAGGTGCCTGCTTCAATACGACTGGCCCGGCAATGTCCGCGAACTGGAAAATGCCATGGAGCGCGCCGTGGTGATCGGCTCTTCCGACACGATCCTTCCCGAGGATCTTCCTGAGGCGTTGCTGGATCGGCCAGATTGTCCTGGAACGACTTCCGCCAAATATCACGAAGCCGTGCGCGACCTTAAGAAACAGCTCATCCTGAACTCGCTCGAGCAGAGTGGCGGAAGCTTTACCGAGGCTGCGAAGCTCCTCGGCGTTCATCCCAACTACCTCCACCGGCTCATCCGCAATCTGGACCTGCGTCTTTCCCTGAAAAAATACAATCGCGCGTGAGTTTCGAACTCGCCGTACGATTTTTCGGTCAAATAACCATCCGTATCGCGCCTTTTTCGATCAAATAAGCCCTGTTTACGCGTCGTTTTTCGACCAAAATTGCCCTAATTTGGCCCCTTTTCGCGGGAAAAAAGCCACTGTCCTTCTACCTGCACGCTGGTCCAGTTTGCCTTTCGATACGAAATTTTGGCGGTTTCCCGGTTTCGCTTCCTTCCAATTCATACTTTCTATAGGCCCTTATGCGCATTGCTCGGCCTAGAGGACTAAATGCGAAAATCCTATTCGCTTGCCATGATTCTGCTTTCTGTTGCCGGCTTTTCGCTTTTTTGCGCCTCACTCCGCGCGCAGAGTTCATCGCTGCTGCCCAAGGTTCCCAGGGATCCCGTCATGACTCCGAAGTCCACAACGGAGCCTTTGCCGCCACTGCAAGACATTCTCAGCAAGAATGAAGAAGTTATGGGCGGCCGTGCGGCATGGGGACGGCTGATTTCTCAGCGCATGACCGGCGTTTACCAGACCGAAGACGGTTCGCGCTATTTTACGGTCGAGATTCTTGCCAAGAGCCCTAATAAGTCGCTTTATAAACTCACTTCCCCCGACGATGTGGTGATCCGCGACGTATGCGACGGCAGCTCTGCGTGGCTCGAAGACCCACACGGCTACCACGAATTCACGGGGCCCGCGCTTGCCAGCCGCCTTCGCCGGTCTGACTTCCTGGATCGCAGCAAACTATTGCAACTCGCCTCCGCCACAGGCAAGGTGACGGGAACGGCGAAAGTGGGACCTTATCTGACCTACATCGTGGAATTCGTATCCGAGAAAGATGTCACTTCTCGGGTCTACTTCGACTCCGATTCTGGTTACATCATTCGCACGGAAGACGCCTACGCGACCGCAGACGGCCCGTATACGGTGCGCGTGGATTTCGCGGATTATCGCGCTATCGAGGGGATGAAGTTTCCGTTTCGCATGCGCAGGTCCGAACGCGGTTCAGTATTCTTCATCCGGCTGACGCAACTGAAGAACAACGTCTACATCGACGACTCAGTGTTCTTGAAACCAGAGTCGGCTTCTACTCGCCTGCAACCTTAAAGATCGTTTATACAATCCGACACTGTCGCGATGTGTGCAGACTGCGCGCGATGACGCGTGCTCGCGCAGATACACAATCTCTTTGCGTGAAATTTATCGGTTTTGTTCGACACTGCTCAGAGGATCGCTACTTAAGCGGTACGCCCCAGAAGCCTTCGTTGGGCGGCACCAGTTCGATGCCCAGATCCCAAGCTTCGTGACCACGCCAAACTACTTCGCCGTCGTGAGCCTTGCCGCTGTCGATCTGCGTCAGGCGAACACGCTTCCGCAGTGGTAAGTCAGCGGCCACGATCGCCATGCATCCCGATCTGCTCACATCCACCGTGATGCCATTTGCCTTCTGTTTCTGTCCGCCATCTTCCCATTCCGCGACGAATCTTACACTAGCAACCGCGCGCGTGTGCGAACGCAACCGCGCCCAGCGCATTTCCAATTCATTCTTTGGGGTGAGGATGCCTTTCAGAATCTCTGTTGCCATGGGGACCTCGTAGCTTAGAATTCTGGGGCCAAGGGAGTCTTGAACATAATCCTCTGGCGAGAATGCGTCAACTAAACTTTGGGACAGTTTTGCAACTGGTCACTCACCCTAAGGGTATCTTAGTACCGCCTCTTTCGCCTTCTGTTTGTACATGGCCTCCGCTGCTGCATCGGCGTATATCACGGCTCGAACTGCAAGAGTCCAGTCGGCCAGTCGGACCGCCGCAAACTCCCTGCTCGTTTCGACAGGGACGCCGCGGAATGAATTTCCTTCAATTAATAGGTCTATGGGAACTTTTCCGGGGCCTCACCCGTACTGAAGACCAAAGGAGATTCACCATGCATTGTCAGAACCGGGCGATCCTCAAGCTTTTGGGAGTGTGCACCTTGGCGGCAGCGGTCGTTCTTCCCGTAGAAGTCCGGGCGCAAAACACCCCGAGGGATAACTCATCTGCGCCCTCCTCCAAAGCGGATCAATGGATTCACGTCCGCGTTGAGAACAAGGACAACAAAGAAGAGACGGTGCGCGTCAACGTTCCCGTGGAAATGGCGGTCAAAGTATTACCCGCCATTAACAAAGAGCAACTCCACAACGGCAAGGTGCGCATCGACGATGCTCATCTCAATGATGTGGACCTTGCCGCATTACTCGACGCCGTTCGCACCTCCAAGGACGGCGAATACGTCACGGTCCAGAGCCACGAGAACGATGTACGCGTCGCCAAGAATAACGGCTACCTCTATATCAACGTGACGGACAAATCGCCAAAACACAAAGCAGTAGCGAAGGACAAAGACGGCAAGGAAGTAGCCAAGCTTAGCGCAGAGTCCAAAGTTGAGATCAAGGTCCCGATGAAGGTGGTCGACGCGCTGTTTTCCGCTGGCAAGAATGAATTGGACCTGGTCGCCGCGCTGCGTGCGCTCTCAGCAAGTGGTGACACCGAACTCGTCCGGGTGAAGGATGCGGACAGCACCGTGCACATCTGGATCGACTCCAAGAATATTGCCGACTAGCTCGTTCACTGAATCGATAGAGGAGAACGCATCATGCTAATACTGGCGAAAGCGGCTCT
>DASXLU010000402.1:0-23843 GCA_036496065.1 Candidatus Acidiferrum sp. | reverse complement strand
GTGACGGGAAGCGCGAAAAGATTGATGAAGCCTTCGGCGTCTTTGGGATTGTAGCGGCCCATCGTAAAGCTGGCGAGGTCGGCGCGGTACAAGGAGTAAGGAGAGAGACGCTTGGTAACATTGAGCGTACCCTTCCAAAGTTTGAGTCCGACCGAACCGGTGACGCGCTGCTGGGCAACGGTGAAAAATCCATCCAGAGCTTCGCGCAGCGGTGCGAACCACAGTCCGTAATAAACCATTTCGGCGTAACGAACCGAGAGGGCTTGCTCGAAGTGTGCGGTCTCGCGATCCAGCGTGAGGCGCTCGAGTTCGCGATGCGCCGTTACCAGCAAAGTGCCGCCGGGAGTCTCGTAAGCGCCGCGGGACTTCATGCCCACCAGGCGATTTTCGACGAGATCAGTGCGGCCGATGCCATGCTTCGCGGCGATTTCATTCAGCGTGTTCAGCAGTTCGACTGGGCCGAGTTTCTTGCCGTTGACGGAGACTGGAATGCCGGATTCAAAACCAATTTCCACTTCTTCGGCTTTGTCTGGGGCCTTTTCCGGGGAAACGATCCACTGCCACATGGCTTCGTTGGGAGCCTTCGCGGGATCTTCCAGTTCGGCGCCTTCGTGGCTGAGATGCCAGATGTTGCGGTCGCGGCTGTAAATATTGGCGCGACTCTGCTCGACAGGAATGTTGTGCTTGGCGGCATAGGCGAGGGCGTCTTCGCGAGAGTCGATATCCCATTCGCGCCAGGGAGCAATAATCTGCACGTGAGGAGCGATGGCTTTGTACGCCAGTTCGAAACGCACTTGATCATTGCCCTTGCCGGTGCAGCCGTGAGATAGGCCGTCCGCGCCAAGTTTCAGCGCCAACTCCGCTTGCCGCTTGGCGATTACCGGACGCGCCATGGAGGTGCCCAGCAGATAGGTGTGTTCGTATACGGCGCCGGCACGAAGAGTCGGCCAGATGTAGTCGCGAATGAACTCCTCGCGCAAATCTTCGATAACGGCAGAGGACGCGCCGGTCGCGAGCGCTTTCTTCTTTGCCGCTTCCAGGTCTTCCTGCTGGCCCACGTCGCCGATCATGGCGATGACTTCGCAACCGTAAGTTTCACGGAGCCACGGAATGATGATGGAGGTGTCGAGTCCACCGGAATATGCGAGAACGACTTTCTTTGGTTTTTGGGCTTGCTGAATCACTGTTTCTCCTAAGAGTGCATCAAGCTTTATGTATAGAGCGTGTGCAGGATAGCTTTTTGCACGTACATGCGATTTTCAGACTGATCGAGAACGATCGATGACGGACCATCGAGAACTTCGTCGGTAACTTCCGCTCCACGATGTGCCGGAAGGCAATGCATGAAGGCGGCGCCGGCCGGGGCGTGCTGCATCAGTTTACGATTGACCTGGTACGGTTTGAAGATGGCGCGTCGCATTTTTTCTTCCGCTTCAAAACCCATGCTGGTCCACGAATCGGTATAGACGGCGTGCGCGGTGGAAACCGCTTCCAACGGATCGGTGAAAAGGTCGATGCGAGCGCGGGTTTCTTTGGCGATGCGCTTGGCATCGGCCAACACATCGCTCGCAGGAGCATAATCCGTAGGCGTGGCGATGCGCATGTGCACACCCAAACGCGCGGCCAGGAAGATCAGCGAGTTGCAGACGTTGTTTCCGTCGCCCACGTAGGCTAGCTTGAATCCCTTGAGCGAACCAAATTTCTCTTCCAGCGTGAAGAAATCCGCCAGGGCCTGGCATGGGTGAAACTTGTCGGAGAGCGCGTTGACCACCGGAATGTCGGCATTCGCGGCCATCTCTTCGAGCACACGCTGCTCATATACGCGGGCGACGATGCCTTGCACCCAACGTTCCAGATTGCGCGCGACGTCGGCGATGGATTCGCGTTCGCCAAGACGCGCTTGCGTGTGGTCCAGGAACACAACGAACCCGCCCATGCTCTGAATGCCCACTTCGAAAGTGACGCGAGTGCGAAGCGAGGGCTTCTCGAAGATCAGCGCAATATGCTTGTTGCGGAGAACCGAACCGTAGCGCGAGGGGCGCGATTTAATGTCTGCGGTGCGCTGCAACAGATCACGAACATCCGCGGGTGTCCATTCCGCTCCTGTAAGGAGATCTTTTGTGACGCGAACCGGTACTGCGAGCGATGCGGAAGCTGTCATTGTCCATTCTCCATAATCATGAGGCCCTTACATCGCAACCATGGCGGAGTGATCGTTGCCGGAAAATTCCCGCAACACACGCGTGCCAGGGATGCTGGAAAGGCTCGCTTTGCCTGCTGCCTGCGCAAAGCGCTGCGGCGAAAGAGCTGCGGCAGCTGAGTTTCCACCAACGATCACGACCTCGCTGACTCCACCCTGAAGGGCGCGCTTGGCCGCTTCCAATTTGAGTACCATGCCGCCGGAAACGACGCGCGATTGCACCAGGTGATCAATTTCTTCGCAGGAAATCGCCGAGAGAACTTTCTCGCCATCGAGAACCCCGGCAACGTCGGTCAGATATACGAGATGATCAGCATCGATAAATTCGGCGCACGCTGCCGCCATGTGATCAGCGTTGATGTTGTAGAGCTCCTGGTTTGCGCCGAGGCCGAGACACGCCGCCACCGGAAGGAGTTTTTCGCGCCAGAGCGATTCGAGGAAGCGAACGTTCACGCTGGTGAGATAGCCCACAAATCCGAGACTGCCCTCGACGTCATTGTGAACGAGCGACGACGCCGAAAAACACGCGGCGTCCGAAGCCGAAATCCCGACGGCTGGCTGTCCCGCGGCGGAGATGGCGCCGGCGAGGCGCTTGTTGAGCAGGCCGCCAAAAACCATTACCGCGGCGTCGCGGGTTTCCGCATCGGTAACGCGCAGCCCGGAGATAAATTTGCTTTCGATTCCCATGCGCTTCAGCGTGGCGGTGAAAAGGCGTCCGCCGCCATGAACGACCAGGATTTCGTGGCCGTGATGCGCAAGAGTGGCAACCTGTTGCGAGAGTTCGTGTACCGTGGATGCGTCTTCCAGCAAAGCACCGGCAAATTTGATGACAATTCTCATAGCAGTCCTGTTTGCTCCTCAATCCCAAGCATGAGATTCAGATTCTGAATAGCTTGCCCCGCGGCCCCTTTGCCCAGGTTGTCCAAGCATGAAACGACGATTAAACGTTTGCCTTGAGGGTCCAAGACGAAGCCCAGATCGCAGAAATTCGTGTTGGCGACGTGCTGCAACTCTGGCAACGAACCCGCCGGCCAAATACGCACCATCGGACGGTTGGCGAAGAATTCACGATAAAGCTTCTCGATGCCAGACGGCGTCTGGGCTTCATTGAAAGTGACGTAGAGCGTGGAAAGAATTCCACGGGCGAGGGGAAGCAAATGGGTCGAAAAGACGACCTGTGATTCGGGCAGTCCGGTATGTTCCAGAATTTCCGGCGTATGGCGGTGTGAAAACAAATTGTAAGCGCGAAAATTTTCGTCAACTTCGACGAAATGCAAGTCGCGACGGGGATCTTTGCCCGCGCCGGTAACGCCAGACTTGCAGTCGCAAATCACGTTTTGCGAGGGCGAGATCAGACCAGCCTGCGCAAGCGGGCGCAAACCCAGGATAACGCTGGTGGCATAGCAACCGGGATTCGCGACGAGCTTGGCCGAGGCAATTTGCTGTGAATACATTTCCGGCAAGCCGTAGACAGCCTCGTTAAGGCGGCCAGCGTGCGGCGCCGGCAGCTTGTACCAATGCGAAAAAGTCTGCGCGGACGAAAAACGGAATGCGCCACTGAGATCGACGACTCGCAGACCGGCGTCCAGAAGCTTCGGTGCGAGTTCGGCGGAAACCTCGTGAGGCGTAGCCAGAAAGGCGGTACCTGCCCCGCCCGAGGTGATGGCGTCGAAAGAGAGTTCGCGCAGGGGCGCTTCACCCTTATGACGCAGTCTGGGGAAAAGTTGCGAGATACATTTGTGCCCCTGCGTATCGCGCACGTAGAACGTGGGCGTGGAAACCTCGGGATGGCGCAACAGTAGCGAGGCCAGCTCAAAGCCTGTATAGCCGGTGACACCAATGACGGCAATGCTGCGGGGATCTCTCATTTCACGTGCGATTCGATTTTTTTCTGCAGGGATTCGCGAGTCTTTCGGTTTGGGGTGATGATGAGCACGGTGTCGTCGCCAGCAATCGTGCCGGCAACCTCGGTGAATTTTGATGCGTCGACAGCCGCGGCGAGTGGCTGCGCTCCGCTGGGCGGAGTTTTTAGCACCAAAAGGTTTTCCGCCGGTCGAATATCCAGAAGGAATTCGCGCAAGGCCCGCGTCAGCAGAGGCACAGACGAAAGCTCTTCTGGAAGCGCGGCCGCAGTCTTGTAGCCTCCCGACGTTTTTACGAGGCGCAACTCCTGAAGATCACGAGAGAGCGTAGCCTGGGTGACACGAAGTTTTTGTTGTGCCAGGCGGCGGCGCAGCTCTTCCTGATTAGGAATGCGCTCGCCGGAGACGAGGCGAAGGATCTGACCGTGGCGAAATGTTTTCGTTGCGCTCATGCTTTATACATTATACATCCCACTGAATATTTATACAGAGCTTTACACAAAGCTGTCAAAACATTTTTCAGTTATTTTCAGGTGTAGTCGCGTGACGCGCGCCACACGCAAGTCTTGCGACGAAATTTTGCTGCGACGCGGCGCGGATATTGGTTGCGCGCGTTCGCGAAATCACAAATTCTGGCGGCCTGTAACGAGATTGGACGAAGCTGGCCTTCGTTCAGGGTGGGTTGTCCGGAGGGACAGGTGGCTGCCGCTGCACAATTGGTGTCAGCGGCTTGATGAAATCTGGCTTTTCGGGGCTTACAATGTTAGTTATCTCCAGTCACCTATTACGACCCATGAATGAGCCCTGTCACATCTCGGGATGCAAGCATGACGTGCCCAACGCTTTGGGCGACCAGAAGCTGTGCGTTTTGCATTTCACGCTGTCGCTGGAGTCTGGCTGCGCCGAAATGCGGCGAGAAACCGCTCTGGGGAATACACCGCACGACAGGCAACGCGAAATCATGCGATTTATCACGGAAAATGGCGAGCGGTTGGCTCGCGTCGCCACCAGCGGCCTGCACCTGACCGACGATCTGAAGGCGCGCGTGCTGAGCACCTTTCTGACGCTGATGAATCTGCGGGAAAACCTGGATAGAGCGGCGATGCGAACCCCTATGGGCCGCAGCGGTATCTTTCGGTAGAGAGCTCCCTCCCCGAAACTGTGACTCAATGCGAAAACATCTCGGACTGCGTCACTTTTGGCGACGCGAAGCCCGTAAGCTCTTCGTCAATTGATGATGCATCACTCAAACTTTGGCGGAAGCCTTCGTAAAGACTAAAATCGTAGTGGCCGACGCTCGCGTAAGGTCGAGTTTTGTACCGCCTACACTCCGCCGACATTTTTACGGCATCCGGGGAAGCAACGCCCGTGTGCTACGCTTCGTCTGAGTAATGGAACGCATGAAACTATGCTGGGCCAACGTATTACGATGGACGGTCTTTCTGGCAGTGCTGCTGGGAGGATGGCCTGTGTGTGTCCGCGGGAACTCGGGGACGCAAGCTCAGGCAGCACTAGGAAAAGTTGCCACCCATATTCGCGTGGTGCGCGACGACGGAAAGGTCCTGCTCGACGAGCCCAAGCGCCTGGCAGTGGAGGTGGGAAAACCGCTGTCGAGCGAAGCCATAGCGGCCAGCATCAAAACGCTCTATCAAACCGGCGACTACGCGTATATCAGCGCGGTTGCGGAGCCCGATGGCGATGGCGTATCGCTAATATTTAAGGTTAAAGAGAACCTCTTTATTAATCAGGTGATCATCAATGGGCTGAAACCGCCTCCTTCCGACTCCTCCGCAATCGCCGCGATGCAGTTATCTCTGGGACAGACCTACCGCCAATCCGATATTCCCGAAGCTCTGAACCGTTTGAAAGATACGCTGCGCGAAGAAGGGTTGTATCAAGCCAAAGTAAAGGCAGAAGAACGAGCCAACCAGGCTACGCACCAACTGGATGTGATTGTCCAAGTGGATCCAGGCCCGCGAGTGCTCGTTGAAAAGGTGCAACTCATCAATGGCTCGGAATACCGCGATGCCGATTTGCTGAAGCTTTTCCGCCTGAAACCTGGCAAAGAGTTGACGGCGGCGCGGTTGCAATCGGGCACTACCCGCATCCGCAAGTTTTTCGAAAAAAAGGGACATCTCAGCGCGAGAGTTTCGCTACGACGAGGCGACTACAACGAGAGCACCAACACGCTGCCATTAAATCTGGAAGTGACCGAGGGACCCCGCGTGCTCGTGGCAGTCACGGGGGCCAAATTTTCCAAAGGGAACCTGCGGAAACTCGTGCCGGTATATCAGGAAGGATCGGTTGATACCGACTTATTGGAGGAGGGGAAGCGTAACCTCCGCGAGCGCCTGGAGCGCGATGGGTACTTCGACGCCAAAGTTGAGTACGAGGTCAACTCGAAGCAAATGACATCCGGCAGACGAGAGTGGAAGGGTGAGGTCGAGACAATTACGTATAAGGTGGACCGGGGCTCGAGGCATAAGCTGCTGCGAATCGATTTTGAAGGCAATCGCTATTTCAGCACCGATTTGTTGCGCAGCCGGCTTACGATCACTCCCAGCGCGCTCTTTGTGCGGCCAAGGTTCAGCCGAGCCCTGCTGGATGCGGACGTGCTGTCGATGAAGAACCTGTACGCTGCCAACGGATTTTTGTCGGCGCGGGTAGATGGACAGGTCCTGGACGACTATGAGAAGAAAACCGGGGACCTGGTAATCCGTTTTGTGATTGACGAAGGCAAACAAACGCTGGTCTCGGCGCTGGCCATTGAAGGAGATCACAGCGTTTCCGATGACGAGATCCGAGGTGTGGTAGCTTCACTGCCGGGGCAGCCCTATTCGGATATTAACGTGGCGACGGACCGCGACAATATTCTGGCGCTGTACTTCAACGAAGGTTTCCCCAACGCTACCTTTACATGGCGGGTCGAGCCCGACACCGAGCACGACGTCGCGGAAAAGACCAAGGGTGCTGAAGCGCGCAAAGAAAACGATGAACCCCTCGAAACGAGCAAGTCGTATCGCATCGACCGCGCCGAACCGATGAAGTTGGTTTACAAAATTGACGAGGGCGCACAAATTCGCGTGAAAACCCTGCTGTACGCGGGCTACGTGCACACGAGGCAGCGAGTGATCCGGCGAGAAGTGAAGGTTAAGCCCGGGGGGCCGCTGCGCGAAGGCGACGTGGTTGAGTCTCAGCAAAAGCTCTACAACCTGGGAATCTTCAACCGGGTCACCATCGAGCCACAAAACGCCAACGGCACCGACCCGGAGAAAGATGTAGTGGTCCTGGTGGAAGAAGCGAAACGCTACACCATAGCGTACGGAGGCGGGTTTGAAGTTCAACGCCTCGCCAGCACCACGGATCCGACGGGAGGGCAAATTAAGGCAGCCCCGCGGGGCATCTTCGAAATTTCGAAAGAAAACATAACCGGCCGGGCCGATTCGTTAAGCTTAAAGATTCGTGGTAGTACGATTCAGGGTCGCGCGCTGCTCGCTTATTCCGCGCCAAACACATTTAATAATGAGAAACTGAGCTTTCAGGCCACGGCGTATATCGAAAAATCGCAGGACATCAACACGTTCACGCAGACGCGTTACGAAGGCAACGTGCAGCTCACGGATCGACTCTCTCCGCGAGAGTCGCTACTGTTCCGGTATGCATTCCGAAAAGTGACCGTAAGCAACCTGAATATTCCGTCGGAAGAAGTGCCGCTGTTCAATCAGCCGACGCTGGTGTCGCAATTCAGTACGACGTGGTTCCGCGATACGCGCAATAATCCCGCCGATGCCACCACTGGCTCGTTCAACACGGCAGACGTGGGGATAGCGGACACGGCGATCGGATCCAGCGCGAGTTTTCTGCGGGTATATCTGCAAAATTCGACCTATCATCCCATCGGCCGCAATTGGAGCTTCGCCCGGTCGTTGCGAATAGGAATTCTGCAGCCGTATCGAGACACGGTGTCGCTGACTTTCCCGGGGCAGACCACGATTCCCACTCCCAGAATTATCCCTTTGCCCGAACGTTTTTACGCAGGAGGCGGAACGTCTCTTCGCGGATTCGCTTTGAATCAAGCGGGTCCTCGCGATTCAGTGACGGGTTTCCCGGTAGGTGGGCAAGCGTTGCTGATCTTTAACCAGGAATTGCGTTTCCCTATGAAATTGCCGTTCGTGGGATCAAGCCTGGGTGGTGCCCTTTTCTATGATGGAGGCAACTCTTTCAGCCAGCTAAGCCGCGTGACGTTTCGCTGGTCTCCTCCAGCACCTATTTACAGGCCCGCATATCCGGGATTCAAGCCTGGGCCTTTTAACCCCGCGCAATGCCTTTACAATTGCACCAACGAACTGAATTACTTTTCTCACGTCGTGGGATTCGGCTTGCGCTATTCCACGCCTGTGGGTCCGCTGCGAATCGACCTGGGATACGAATTAAACCGGCCTGAATTCGTGATTCCGTGCAAGATCCGCGTGGCGTTTTGCCAACAAGGAACGCAACTTCCCAAGCTGCAAGTGTTCTTTAACTTAGGATCGAGTTTCTAATGCGACGCTGGCTGCAAACTTCGCTTCCGGCCCTGGCTCTCCTTACGGCGAGCCTCGCGGCGCATGGACAGGTAATCGTAGACCGCATGGTGGCCCGCGTTGAGACGGACATTATATTGTTGAGCGACGTGCGTGAGTTGGCGCGCTACCAGATTTTCGCCGACGGTAAGGCAGAACCCGATGAACAAATCCTGAATCGCTTGATTGATCAGTGGATCGTGCGCAGCGAAGCCAACGTCGCTCTTTTTCCGCAGCCTAAAGATGAGGATGTGGAGCGAAGCCTGGCCCGATTGAAGCGAACGTTTTCTTCTCCCGAGGAATATGAGGAAAGGAAGAAACTGAGCGGCTTGTCGGACGACGACATCCTGCGATTATTGAGATCGCAGCTTTATCTGAGTAATTATTTAGATACGCGGTTCCGTCCCTCCATTCAGGTTGACCCGAAGGCCGTCGAAGAGTTCTACCAGACGCGTGTCGTGCCGCGCGCGGAATCGCGAGGACAAAAGCCACCGACTTTGGACGCCGCACGGGAATTCATACAGGAAGCGTTGGTGCAACGGGCTGTGAACGAGGAAGCCGATAAGTGGCTGAAGGAAAGCCGCAGCCGTGTGCATGTCCAGAGCTTCTTGAACGAGACGCAACCATGACGAAGGAATCACGCTGGCGAAGGATTCTCTGGTTCGAGCACTTGTTGTGGGTGCTGGGACTATGGGCGGCGCTCGGGATCGCGCTGGCAGTGATCGGGGTGGGCAGCGGTCTGGCGAACCCGCTCCTGCGTCACATTTTGATCAGCCGGCTGGAAAGTTTAACCGGCACTCGCGTGGAGATTCGAACCGTAGCCGTGGGCTGGTTTTCGCTTACTGCCAATGTGAACGGCTTAGTGATGCATGGGCGCGAACCGGAAGGCTCGGAGCCCCTATTCAGCGTGGAACAGGCCCGCATTGGACTGAGAATAGACTCGTTCTGGGGGCGGCGGGTAGGACTGAGTGACCTGGTGCTGCAGAGTCCTCACGTGCATGTGCGAATTGAGAAGGATGGAAGAAACAATCTGCCGAGTTTTCCGCAAACTTCCAAAACGCAAGAACCGCTACAGCAAAAATTGCTCGACTTGCGAATACATCATCTGGAGATTCGTGATGGCTGGCTGCTATACAACGATGTTCGTTCCGCACTGGCAGTAGAAGGCGGCGATTTGCACTTCGATTTGAATCTCGGAGGCAGTCACGACCATCCGTTGTATCTCGGCGTCGTCGATTGGCAATCGATCGAGCTTGCCAAGACGCGCGATGTGCCCTTGCCGGCAAATCTCTCCGCAAAGTTCACGCTAACAAACGACGGGTTCCGCGTGGAGCAGGGCATTTTGGACGTGGGTCGTTCACACATAGACATGCAATTGGAAACCAAAAATCTCGTATCGCCGGATTGGAGCTATCGCTACCGCGCCTGGGTGGATTTGCTGGATTTGCGAGAGGCATTTCGAACTCCGGAAGTGCCGCTGGGCCGGGTGGACGTTCGCGGCGACGGCGAGATCAAGAACGGCCAGTTTTTAGGGACAGGCAGCTTCGCGGGCGACAACATCACGCTAAGCTTCGCAGAATTTCATTCCGCCAATTTGCGAAGCCGCTCGAGCTACATTCTGGAACCGAAACAACTGGTGATGCCCGATTTTGCCGCGTATGCCTTGGGAGGCAGTGTTAAGGGCCGTGTCACCATGCGCTATGACCGCTTGCTGTTTCGGGCTGAAACCAAGGTCGAGAACATCCGCCTTGCCCAGGTCACGTCCGCGATTGATCACGCAGGCTTCCCGATCGACTCGCTGCACTGGGACGCCGTTATAACCGCAGACACGGTAGAGACATGGCGCTCTAATTTTCTCGACTTCGACGTCTCCGCGAAAATGCATTGGGACGAGCCGGACGACCTGGCGCCCAACCATATTCCAGTAAATGCGGACTGGGATATGCGCTATCGCTACGAGCCAAACATTTTGACGATTAAGCAAAGCACCTTGGATACGCCGTCATCCCACCTGACCATCGACGGTTCTCTAGACCCGAAAAATACTTCGATGGATTTGCGTTTCGAAACAAAGTCGCTGCTGGCTTGGGACGATTTCATTCATGCCATTGCTGGAGATAAACCCGGCTCGCAAGAAGCAGCCGTTCCCATCGATGGAGCGCTGCAATGGACCGGAAAAATTACCGGGCCTGTGAGTGGCCCGGATTTTCAGGGTCACTTCCATGGCGAAAACGTTCGCTATGACAATTTCGCAGTCGATGGGCTGGATGGCGAGATGACCTATTCGCCGCGCGAACTGGTGATCACGCGTGGCCGAGCCGTTCGCAACGAGATGCAAGCCGGAATCGATGGCCGCATGGAGCTGACGAACTGGGAATTCCGTCCGGAAAACCAGTGGAGCAGCGAATTGGATCTGGAGAAAGTGCCGCTGGCAGGATTGGAGGCACTTGGCGGCTGGAAATACCCGATACAAGGATTGCTGACCGGTCAATTCCACGGGAAAGGGACGCGTGCGCAGCCTTCGCTGACAGGTCTGATGGATTTGTCGGATGGCGAAGCGTACACCGTGGTCTTCAATCGACTCCGAGGGCAGCTCAGCGTGACACCGGATGAAGTGCGTCTAAGTAATGCTGAACTTCGTTTCTTTGCGCCTGGCACCGAGAAAACTGGCGGCGCGGGTATCGTCACAGGACTAGTCGGCTACCGGTATGCCGACCATTCACTGACAACAGATTTGGTAGGCGCATCGCTACCGCTGGCCAATTTCCGCAGAATCAAAGCGACGAATCTGCCGATCGGTGGCCAACTGACCTTCCGCATGAAATCCAGTGGCCCGGTAACGCATCCCGTTGCGGAAGGAAGTTTCCGAATGGTGGATTTCCAGATCGGGACCGAAGTCGTAGGCAGTTTCGAAGGAAATCTGGAATCCGACGGCAAGAAGGCCCAGTTGAAATTAGGCTCTGCGATGAGTGAGGGTGCGCTGACGGGCGGAATCAACGTCGGCTTGGACAGTCCCTATCCGATCGATGGCAAAGCTAGCATCAAGAATATCAGTCTTGATCCGTATCTGCTTTCCGCGCTGCACCTGGAGAAATTCACGGGCCACGGGACGGCGGATGGAGATGTAACCGTCAACGGCGAGTTGCAGCATCCGGAAACATTGGTCGTGGACGGCAACTTCAATCGGCTGGTTCTTACTTACGGCAGCGTGCAACTTGAGAATTCTGGTCCGATTCATCTAACGTCCACGCGCGACAGTTTGAAAATCGTCAGTGCCGCCCTGAAAGGGAGCGACACCAACGCAGAGCTTACCGGGTCGATTCAATTCACGGGGCGACGGTCCATTTCGCTGAATCTGAATGGTTCCGTCGACCTGCGGCTGATCGGTGGATACGTTCCCGATGTCGACATTGCGGGACACGCGGACATCAACACAGTGATGGAAGGAACGATGGACCGGCCGAGGATTACCGGACGCGTGATTCTGAAAAACGCGTCCGCCCGTTCGCCAAGTTTCCCGACGGGCCTCAGCAATGTGCATGGCGACTTGATTTTTGACGCGAATCGCCTGTTCTTTAACAATGTGGTTGGCGAAGCGGGCGGCGGCACATTGCAGTTTATCGGCAGCGTAAATTATTCGGACAAGCCTCTGCGTTACGACATTTCGGCAAAGACGGATCGAGTTCGCGTGCGCTATCCCGAAGGAATCAGTTGGCTGTTGGGCGCGCAACTGCGGCTCTCTGGGACATCGGACGGAGGGCTGCTGTCCGGCAAGGTTCAAGTGCAGCGCGTGGCTCTGACGGCCGGCTTGGAGTCCATCGGAACGCTGGCTTCGAGTTCAAGCGCGGGCGGACCGACGGGCTCCTCTTTTATGCGCAATTTGCAGTTCGACGTGGAAGCTACCTCGCTGCCGGATTCGCAGATGGAGTGGCCCGGAGCGCACCTGGAAGCGGAAGCCGGCCTGCGCGTGAGGGGAACCGCGGAACATCCGATTATGCTGGGCCATATTCACGTGCTGTCGGGCGATCTGTATTTCCGCGACAACCACTATCGCGTTACGCGCGGCGATTTGAATTTCGCCAATCCGTTCCGCCTCGATCCCGTCATCAACGTGGAAGCTACAACAAATATTCAGCAGTATGAGATCACTCTGAACTTCACTGGACAGGCCAGCAAGTTGAACCTTTCCTACCGGTCCGACCCGCCGCTGCCTGGCAACGACATCATTACGCTTCTTGCGCTGGGGCAAACGAGCTCGGACGTTGCCAGCAGAACAGGAACCACTGGAGCCGGCTCAGCGGGCGCGTCCGCACTGCTTTCACAAGCCATTTCCAGCCAGCTAGGCGGCCGCGTAGAACGATTGTTTGGGATCACGCGATTTCGCGTTGATCCGGGGTTGGCGGGCGTGGGCACCAGCGGTACGGGACAAAACGCCGCGGCACGCGTCATGGTGGAGCAGCAGGTTACACGCAACCTCACGGTAACTTACGTTTCGAACGTGAGTTCCACCCAGCAGCAGGTTATCCAGGTGGAATACATCGTCACGCACAACATTTCCATCGTAGGACTGCGTGATCAGAACGGCACGTTCGGCATGGATATCAAGTTCAAAAAGCGATTGGACTAAGACGGCCTTCTTCCAGAAGTATAATCCTACGTTACTGCTGATCTTGCTGTTGCGCTGTTTGTTGCGAAGCGTCTTGCGTTTGCTGGCGGCGCTGCTGGAAGCGGCGAGCGGGCGGGTTTCCGAGTCGAGCATTCTGTCCCATACCGGGATTGTCTTGCTTCGCTTGCGCCAACGCATCTTTCACGGCTTGCGAGGCTGTGGAGCGAGTCGTTTCCTGAATTTCGTGGGCGATTTTGGGGGATTCGGCGGCGACCTTCTGTCCTAGCGGGCTGCCGTAAAACTGCAATAACCCCTTAATTTCGTCGTCGTTGTAATGTTTGTCGTAAAGAGTAAGCAGACGCCCGGTAACCTGGTCGACATTAAAATTTTTCTCGTATTGGGAAATAACGGAATTGACGAATGCCTGTCCCTGTTCGTTGTTCTGGACCGTGAGCAAAAGTTTTTCGCGATATTGTTCCGCAGTGAATTTGACGGAATCCTGAATCTGGTCGCGAGCTCCAACGAGCTCCAGTAAGGCGCGAATGTCGGCTTCTTTCACTGGGTCGATCGGCGCGGTCGTGGCGGAATGCTGTTTGGCGGCAGCGGACTGCGGAGCAGCTTGGACCGGCGAGGACGAACTGCCCTGAATGGCCACAAGAAATGTTCCAACGTAGATCAAGAGCAACGCGAAAACCGCTTTCATGACATCCTCCACATCCAAATCCCTCGTTTCAATGAGGGGTGCCCTTTACCGCTGAATCTATTTTAAGAAAGCGCTTTGCGAATAAAGCCTGCTCCAAGGTGCAGAAGTGTTGCGTGTGTCACTGACCGAAGGAGCAGTGGCCGAGCCTAAGAGCAAATGAAGCAACCGGCGGCGCAGTTCGAACTCGAGGCCGAGGGAGTTTTCGGCGAGAGGAAATAAGAGGTTCCCTGGGCTATGCTAATCAACAGAGGCGTAGCGAGTTATCTTTAGCTGCGCTTGGCGGAGAAATGGACGACAACGTTTCATCAATGGCGGTGCGGTCCGACACGTATCGCGACTTGCGCTTGGGGATGGTGGATAAGCAGATTCGCCGTCGTGGCGTAAAGGACGAGCGCGTGTTGCAAGCGATGTCGAACGTGCCTCGTCACGAATTTGTTCCACGCGAATGTATCGGCCGCGCTTACGAAGATGAGCCACTCCCCATCGGCGAAGGACAGACCATTTCGCAACCGTACATTGTTGCGGCGATGACCGCATTGCTTCGGCTGGAGGGTGCGGAAAGAGTGCTTGAAATTGGCACAGGCTGCGGTTATCAAGCTGCGGTACTTTCTGAACTAGCTCAAGAAGTGTTCACCGTGGAGCTTCGTGCCGCACTCGCGCGTGCTGCAAATGATCGGCTGCAACGTTTAGGATTTCGCAATGTTCATGTGCACTGCGGTGACGGTTCCTTAGGCCTGCCCGAGCTCGCACCGTTTGACGCTATCCTCGTGGCTGCCGCCGCGCCAGCTTTGCCTCCGCCGTTGTTGGAACAGTTGGCTGAAGGAGGGCGAATGGTCATGCCCGTCGGAGGCCCTTCTGAACAGGAACTGCTGTTGGTCAACAAAAAGGGATCGGAATGCGCCATCCAACATGTCGGCGCTTGCCGTTTCGTGCCATTGCATGGACGACACGGCGGGAAAGAAGCCGCTACGGGATGAACGCCCCCCACTACGAACTTTCCATCATCATCCCGTCTTTCAACGAGGAACTGCGGTTGCCGGCTACGTTGGAAAAGATCGCCGCTTTCCTGCGGGCCGAAAATTTGAATGCGGAGGTGATTGTCGTAGACGATGGTTCGACCGATCGCACCGCGGTTGTGGCGCAGTCATTTTCCAAACAGATTCCGCCGCTCCGGGTACTTTCGAACGGCGTGAATCGCGGAAAGGGCTTCAGCGTGCGCCATGGCTCTCTGGCGGCGCGCGGAGAGATTATCTTGTTCACGGATGCGGACCTTTCCGCGCCGATTGAGGAAGCGCCGAAACTTTTGTCCGCATTAAAGACGCATGATGTGGCTATTGGCTCGCGTGCCATGAATCGCGACCTGATTGAAGTGCACGAGTCGCCATTTCGCGAGTTCGCTGGAATCATTTTCAACAAGATTGTGCGGATCACGCTGCGCTTGCCCTTTGTGGACACGCAATGCGGTTTCAAGGCATTTCGGCAAGCACGATGCCACATCATTTTCGAACAACAGACCATCGAGCGATTCGGCTTTGACCCGGAACTACTTTATCTGGCGCGTCATCACGGGCTTTCGATTGTAGAAGTGCCGGTGCGCTGGGCGCATTCGCCCGCTACGAAAATCAATATGCTGCGAGACAGCCTGCAGATGTTCCTCGAAGTCTTTCTGATCCGCTGGAATGCAATTCGCGGAAAGTATAAGAAGTAGGTCCACTTTACGAAATAAAGTACTTGACAGGCTTCGCTCCGCTCCGTATCCTCCCCCTATGCCATCGCTTGGCTCACTTCGCGCTTCCCGCGAACCTATTCCCATCGACGCTCGCGCTGCCGATCATCTCCGGTACATCCGCGAAACGATGGAAAACGCCGCCGAATTTACCGCGGTGCCCGGATGGGGCGGCCTGGCGATGGGCATCTCCGCATTGGGAGCCGCGTATCTGGCATCCCGTCTCGCGCCCAGCAAGTGGCTGGCGGTTTGGTTGATCGAAGCGTTCGTGGCGGTTTGCATCGCTGCGCCTGCAGCGGCCACGAAGGCGCGCAGAGCGAATTCATCGTTATTCACCGGGCCCGGACGGAAATTCGTGCTGAGCTTTGCGCCACCGATTATCGTTGGCGGATTGCTCACGCTCAATGCCTGGCACTTGGGAGCGACGGCCTCGCTGCCAGGAATTTGGCTTCTCTTGTACGGAACTGCCGTGGTGACCGGAGGAGCATTCTCCGTCAGGGCGGTACCGATCATGGGCATGTGTTTAATGGCCGTGGGGACCGTGGCTCTATTTGCTCCCGCGAATCTAGGAAACTTGTTCATGGCCGCTGGGTTCGGAGTGGTGCAGATTGGATTTGGAATCTGGATCGCCTTGAAGTACGGAGGATGAATCCGCTTTTTTGAGTTGAGAGGAATATGGCAAAGCATTCCACAGCGCGGCAAGATCGAAACATTCGCGAAGAAGGTCCGGCGCCCGTTCGGCAGCAGACGCCAGAGCCGGTTTCGACGAATCTCGATCGTTTGATTCACGAGCGCATTCGATTGGGCATCGTCAGTGCACTGGCTGTAAATCGGTCTTTGACCTTCAACGAATTAAAGGCATTGCTGAAGACCACCGATGGAAATTTGAGCGTGCACGCACGGAAGTTAGAGGAAGCGGACTATATCGTGTGCACCAAGTCGTTTGACGGGCGTCTGCCAAAGACCGAATACCGGCTAGCGGCGGCAGGCAGGCGCGCGCTGGAGCGGTATCTGAATCACATGGAAGCGTTGATTCGGGCGACGCGCGAACGCTAAAAAATTTGCCGATTCACTTTGCATTACAAAGTACATTGCACATTTCAGCGGCGGAGAAGGCTTCATGCTCATGCAAAACGTTCTGACGTCCCAGGACTTCGTTCGATCTCTTCCTACGCTGCCGTCTACCACTCCGCTGCACGTTGCGATTATCTGCGACGGCAACGGCCGCTGGGCTACGTCTCGCGGACAGGCACGGTCCGCGGGACATCGGGCTGGAGCGGAGACTGCCCGGCGCGTCATCCACTGTGCTCCACATCTTGGCATCGGCACGCTAACGCTGTTTACGCTGTCTGCAGCGAACTGGGCGCGTCCGGCTGCCGAAGTTGAGGGCATACTCGGCATCCTCCAGGAATATTTGCGCGTGGAAACCGCCCATTGCCTGGACGAAGGTATTCGTCTGAGCATCATCGGGCGGCGCGATCGTCTGCCCGCTGACCTGCGCGAGGCCATTGCCAATTCCGAAGCGCTCACGGCAAGGGGAACGAGGCTGCATCTTCGTCTGGCAATCGATTACTCTTCGCGCCAGTGCATCTATCAGGCCGCGAGCAAGTTCTATAAAGTTACGGCGCTTACCAGCGAGGCTTTCAGCGATGTGTTGTCGGAGGTGATGCGCGGAGGCTCGACCGACGTGGATCTGCTGGTGCGCACCGGGGGCGAGCAGCGTATATCGGATTTTTTGCTGTGGGAATGTGCGTTCGCGGAACTGGTGTTTCTCGAAAAGCGTTGGCCCGATTTTACGCCTGTCGATCTACGGAACGCTGTGCTTGAGTTTGGCCGCCGCGAGCGAACGCGCGGTGCTCTGCCGGGCGAATCGACCATATGAGCTGCCGGCGATGAGCCCATTTTCGTCGCGAGTGGCTCACGGCTGACGACAACACGCTTGGAACTCCGCCAATACGCTGTCTCCATTGGCCTTAGAGTCGGTTGACAGCTTCCCCCCTCCTCATCCGACGTTTACCCCCTCTCCGTCGTCTATACCCTAGGAGAACGTGATGGGATCCGTGGGACTTACGCTACCTTGGCAGCATAGAATCTCCACGGTGGCGCGCGAGGGGGAGTCGCGGGTGGAATCTTCCGAACTCGAAGAAAGTGGCAAGCGAACGACCGGCGCCAGCGCCGAGGATGCGGCAATTGCGGCCGCTTGCCAGGCGGGAGATTTGCGCGGTTACGAAAAGCTCTACCGGCTGCAGGGCGCGCGTATGAAAAATGTGGCGCGAAACATTTTGGGCGCGCCAAGCGATGCGGAAGATGCCGTGCAGGAGACCTTCCTCAAGGTGCAGCGCGGGATCGCCAGCTTTCGCGGGCAATCGTCGTTCGTGACCTGGACATACCGCGTGCTGGTAAATACCTGCTACGATTTGCGGCGAAGCCGGGTGCGGCGCAAGGAACATTCTCAGGAAGAGCCAGAAGAGGCGGCGAAACGTCCGGAACCCCGCGCACCGGTCACGCATCCGTCACTGCGCATGGCATTGGAGCGCGCCCTGGAAACTCTGACGCGGCATCAGCGAGATGTTTTTCTTTTATACGAAGTAGAAGGCTTTCGGCACGCCGAAATCGCAACGATGCTGGAAATTTCTGAGACAGCTTCAAAGAACACGCTGTTTCAGGCGAAGAAGAACTTGCGAGCAGTGCTCGAGCCCCCGCGAAGCAGGCAAGCGGGAGGCGGCGTATGAACATCAACTGCGGAGATCGCGAACGAATTTTCCTGGATGGCTCGCCCGAAGAGTGGGCAGAGTTGGAGCGGCACGCGCTGAATTGTGCGGTGTGCAGCGAAGAACTTCGTGCATGGAAAGCGCTGAGTGTGGCGGCTGCAGAGCTTCGCGATTACAAGGATGATCCGGCATTGTGGGCGCGCATTGAAACGTCGCTCGGCGAGCAAGCTGCCGTCACGGCGAAACGCAATCCTTGGCGTGAATTTCTGGGATCTTGGAGGCTCTCGCCGGTTTTGTGGCAAACCGCCTTGGCTGGAGCGCTGGTCCTAGCGCTGGCACTTTCCGGAGGCTATCTGTACATGCATCGTCAATCTACCGGCAACCCAGCTACGGACCGGTTGCTGCAGAGTTCCGCACTTAGCGAAGTGGAACGAACGGAAGTTGCGTACGCGAAGGCCATCGAAAAGCTGGAAGCAGACGCGAAGCCTCAACTGGATAAATCGAACTCGTCGCTAATGGCGAGCTATCGCGAGAAGTTGTTGGTGCTGGATTCGGCGATTGATGAGTTGCGGTTGCAGGCGGGCCAGAATCCCTCGAATGCCCACTTGCGGCATCAGCTTCTTGCCATGTATCAGGAAAAGCAGGAAACGTTACAGGAGGTTTTGGAGACCAAACCATGAGTGCTTCCGCCCAGCCATCTCCGATCCGGAGGATCGCCCTGCTGCTCGTGTGCGGCAGCATCAGTGCGTGGCCATTGCTTGCGGCAAATTCGCAACAGGGCACGACACGCGATTTTCAGAAAACCCTTCAATTGGGGCTCAATCAGACGGTCAGCATCGAGCATAGATTCGGAGAGATTCGGCTTCATGGAGAAAACGGCCGCGATGTTCACATTGGCGCGACGATTCACACCCAGGCGAACACACAAGAAGAAGCGGAGAAATTTGCCGAACAAATTCGCATCGAAGTTGAGCAGGATGCTTCCGGAATCAAAGTGCGCACCGTTTACCCCGATGAGCACACCTGGTACGTCCGCATAGGCAAAAAACCATCCTATTCCGTGGATTACGATATTGCGGTGCCGGGCGACGCCAAACTTTGGATCAAAAATGGCTTCGGCAACGTGGATATCCGCGGCGTCAGCGGCTGGGCCGAAGTGGAAAACGGACACGGAGAACTGGCTTTCCGCGATGGCGGTTCGATGAAGCTGACGAACTCGTTCGGCTCGGTGGAGGCAAACGGAGCCTCAGGAAATGTAACAGTCGTGAACAACAACGGCTCGGTGAACGTGTCCACCGTGAAGGGCGCGGTCGATGTTAGGGATCGCTTCGCTTCGATAACGGTTAGCAACGTCGATGGGGACGTCACGATCTCTGGCGGCAACGGGCCGGTAGAACTCACCGACGCCGGCAAGTCCGTCGTGAACAATTCTTTCGGCTCCGTGAACGTGCGCAACATTCATGGGACCTTGACCGTGAATAACAGCAATGGCGCGATTGACGTAAATACCGTGAGCAGCTCGGCCTATTTGAGCGGAAGTTTTGGCTCAATTAGCTTCGCCAACGTTACTGGCTACGTGAAATGCACAGCATCCAACGGGCGCGTAAAGGGCGGTCCGACGGGCGATGAAGTCTATGTAAAAACTACGTTCGGCGAAGTTCAACTGGATCAAATCAGCGGGCCCGTGGAAGTGGAGGATTCCAATGGCAACATTACCGTTCGTGAAGTGAAGGGCAAAGCCAGCTTCAACACATCTTTCGGATCCATCGAAGCAAGCGATCTGCGCAAAGGCGCGCGCGCAACCACTGGAAATGGCCGCATCTCGCTGAGCGACATCGGCGGCGATACGTATGCCAAGACAAGTTTCGGAGCTGTGACCGTGCAGCGGGTGAATGGGCATCTGACCATCGAGAATTCCAATGGGTCGGTTACGGCGAACTCCGTGAAAGGCGACGTAGGAGCAAGAACGAGCTTCGGCTCGGTAACTCTGGATGATGTCGCGGGTGCTATCACGGTGGACGACCAGAATGGCACCGTGGTGGTGTCCACGGCGCGCACCTCGCATGGTTGCAAAAACATTACGATAAAGACTTCGTTTGCGCCGATACAAGTGCACATCCCCGAGGACGCAGGCTTCAATCTCACCGCGCGTACATCCTTCGGGCACATCAACAGCGAATTACCCATAACTACGTCTGGTCAGATTGGCGGCGACTCGCTGAACGGCAAAATTGGCAATGGTGGCTGTGCACTGTCGCTTACGAATTCCAATGCGGCGATCGAACTGTTGAAGCTTTCCAAGTAACCGTTGCGCTGCATTGCGGGCCACCGGCGAATTTATCGCACTAGCGTCCCGCCCTCCGCTGGCGATCCATCTCAAAAGCTCGCTTCAGAACACGCGTGGCGGTCGAGGTGAGCGCATATTTGTTCAATTCGTCTTCGCGAGCATAGGCCACATCGGTGACATCGCTTGCGGCGACCGGCTCGCCGCTGATGCGTTCACAAAGATAGTCGACAATCACGTAATGATATTTGGGCTTCGCCACCGTTCCGCCCCCGCCTAGCGATGGCTCCACAAATATCCGGTCGAACACCTCGATGAGGTCAAGTACGCGGACCTCCAGGCCCGTTTCTTCCAGTAATTCCCGCGCCACGCCAGCCTGCAGCGATTCTCCCAGCTCCAGTGTGCCTCCCGGGATGGACCACTGTCCGCGCAGCGGTTCATAGCCACGGCGAATCAGCAGAGCCCGTGCCTCTTCGATAACCACACCACCAATTCCCACAACTGGACGCTCTGGGTATTCTCTGGCCACTGGGATACCATTATATCGTTCGACCGGTTGAGTTACACTGGATGCGGGCGTGCGGTCAGTCACCTTACTTAATCGGGCCGAGTTAAACAGATGTAAGGTGGCGTCCGCGAAGCCGAGGCCGTAGCTGAACGAAGATCAAATCGGAGGATCGAGACGTGCTCCGCTGCCCTGAGTGTTCCGCGGAAATTGATGTGGATGAAGACGAAGTGGAAGAGGGAGAGATCCTAAGTTGTCCGGAGTGCGAGACGGAACTGGAGGTCTCGCAGACGCACCCGGTCGCTCTGAATCCTATTTCCGACGAAGCCGATGAAGATGATGAGGAAGATGACGACGTCGAGGAAGAAGATGACGACGAGGACCTCGACGAGGACGGCGATCTTCCCGATGACGATGATGATGACGACGAAGATGAGGAAGACGAAGAGTAGCGTCATCGTGCCGTCGAATCCTGGGCCATCCTTGGCAACGCTCAGGCCCATCTAACGGAAGGGATGTCCCAACCGAAGTTCGCTCAAGCATGACGACTCTCGTCTTACTATCGCTGCTGACGGTCTACCTTCCCGGTTCTGCGGTTCGACCACAAGAGCCCTCGCAGCCTGGCCCGCCAGCCCCAGCTTCAACCCAAGAGCCGGAGGCGGTTCCGAGCGGAACTCCCGAAGCAAAGGGAATACCCACAAGAACGATTCCCGGCTTTCTGATCGTTGGCACTGTCTTTAACGAAAAGGCCCTGTCTTTTCCTGGGATAGAGGTCCGTGTACAGCAAAAAGACGAAAAAAAGCACCACTGGCAGACTTACACCAATTCGCGAGGCGAATTCGCGGTTCGGGTTCCGGAAGGTCACCAATATGAGGTTTCGGTGCGAGCAAAAAAATATAAGGAAGTAGTGCAGGAAGTATCTTCACGGAACGGTGACAATCAGCAGCGTTTGTCCATCAAACTGGAGCCTGTCGCAAAGGCCAAAAAGGGAGCGCAACCATGAGGCGGATACGCGGCGTAGCACTGGCATGTTTGGCGTTGCTGGCTTTGGGCGTTCTCGCGCGTGCCCAAGATTCGAAACAAGAATCGAAAAAGGAAGCACAACTTCGCACCGTGAAAGGAGTTGTTAGCGATAAATCGGAAAATCCGATTCCGGGCAGCGTGGTTTTTCTGAAAAATATGCGCACCAACGCGGTGACCAGCCGGTTTGCGGATAGTGACGGGAATTATCGCTTTAGCGGCCTGGATCCCAATGCGGAGTACACCGTTTATGCGGAATTTGAGGGAGCGAAATCGTCATCAAAAACGGTGTCGTCGCTCGATAGCCGCAAGGAAATGATTATCAACTTGAAGGTTGATCGTAAAAAGAGCTGAGTCGGGCGGTCCTGCAAAACGCATAGATATTTGGCAGATTGGGGGGATCTGGCTGTGTATCAGTCCAGACGCGTGTTGCGTCTGACTGAACGCCAGTGAATTCTGCTGGGAATAGAGGCATGAAAGAGGATGGTATTGCGTATTCTCGGTTTTCTCACTTTGCTGATCGTGTTCGCGATGCCATCCGAATGCATAGCCGTTTCGGCAGACGACGTGACGAAGGAAAAGCCTGAGTCGCCAGCACCTAAAATCCCACTGGATTCTCAGAGCGCGCAGACTGCTCCGCAGACCACTCAAACATCAGGCACGAACGGACCGGGCGATCACGCCAAAGATGAAGTCCCCAAAAGGATTTTCTTCATCATTCCTAATTTTATGACCGCTAACGACCAGCCAGAAAACCAAGGGCCGTTGACCCCCAAGCAGAAATTCAATATTGCGTGGCATCAATTTTTTGATGAAAGCGCGCATTTCGGGAATGTATTTCAAGCCGCAATATCCCAGGCTGCCAACGGCATTCCGCACTACGGGCAAGGATGGGGGGCCTTCGGCGAGCGTTTCCTGGCGCAAGAAGGAGATCAGTTCACTGGCAGCATGTTGATCTACGGCATCATTCCCACCGCGCTGCATCAAGACCCGCGATACTTCCGCCGCGGTAAAGGTTCGGCCTGGTCGAGGGTTGCATATGCGGCTTCGCGCGTGGTGATCGCACGCACCGACAGTGGGAAATCCACACTTAACGTTGCACAGCTGGCTGGACAGATGGGCCAGGCGGGAATCTCGCTTTCGTATTACCCCAAGCAGGACCGCGACGTAAAAGGATTGCTCTCGGGTTGGGCCATCAACCAGGGATACAACATCGGCTGGAACCAACTGAAAGAGTTCACGCCCGACCTGGGCGCGTACTTAGCGCGCCGGTCCAAGAAGAAAAAGAAGGCAACAGACGTAACCGACCCGCGCTCGCCGTTAACACCGCCCAGTTCAGCGCACTAAGTGGATTGACGCGGACGTAAAACCCGAAGTGCTCCGGGCATGATCCTGATTTCCACCGGAGTCATCCCAAAAATTTCTCCGTCGCCATGAAACGCGTACGGCCGATCTGTTTCGATTCGTGCCCATTTTATGCATCGATGGTGCTGGCGTTTGGTGCGCACCTCGCCGTTCAGCAGCAACGTGGGCAACATCGCAGCTACTTCGAAAACTCCCAAATGCTCCAGTAAAACCAGGTCAAGTAAGCCGTCGTCCGTGCGGGCCTCGGGAGCAAGCCGCACGCCGGCGCCGTAGCTCGGTGTATTCAATACGCCCACCAATAG
>DASXLU010000401.1:0-3751 GCA_036496065.1 Candidatus Acidiferrum sp. | reverse complement strand
GTCTACTACCTTCCAGATTTTATCTGGATCGCGGTGGATAATTTTCTCGCTGACGAACAGCCGCCATGCGAGATCCCGCGATTTTGGGTTTATCAGTTCAATGCCGATGGTGCCCTTATGCGTGTTGGGTGTGTCCATGGTGACGTACATAACGCCCCAGTAAGAACCGTAATAGGGACCATACACTCCGTAGTTCAGCGTGCCGGTAACCTGTGCCTCCGACTCCGTCTGAACCCAGTAGCGCACCACCAAATCTGGATTTTCCTCTGGCTGTACCTCGCGAAGTCCCTTGCTCGTCAATTCGCGTACCACAGCGCGGTGTATCCGATTGTTCAGCAGGTCCGGGTTCACTTGCATCCTGAGAAGTTGCTCGACCCCGCCAATATACGCAAAAGTTTTGAACTTCGAGAAATCGAGATTGGGATCGAAGTCAGTTGCCATCTTCGCGTTTGCCGGTATCGCGCAGAGCCACATCAATAGCAACAGCGTTAGTGGTAGCAAATATCTCGGACGGCTATTGCCAGTATCCTGCGAGACGCGTTTCATGAATTTCCCTCCGAGCACAAGCGCCGTAGGTGCGCCCTTCTCCGATCGCCAAACTTCTGTCGAGTGCCCCATCCTTGGTGTCTAAGGGTGGGTCTTGGGTTTGCCGCCGGTGCGCACCCCATCAGACTTGCAGTTGATGCAGATAAGGAACGCTGGCGCGCATCTTCTCCAGATCCATTTCGACGAAATAATTTTTGATACCGCCGATTTTTGCCGCACTGAAGATTTTCTTCCAGTCCAGCGTGCCTTGTCCTACCGCCACGATTTTCTTGGTTTCTGCCGACCAGCCCTGCACATGCATGGAAATGAAGCGGCCAGGATACTTGGTGAAGTATTCCGCGGCGTCGTAACCCTGGCTAATCGTCGATACTTGGAACTGGAATTTCACGAGTTTCGGATCCAGAAGCTCGAACAAAATATCGTACGTTCGTTTGCCCTCCACGCTCGAAAGCTCGAACTCTTCGTTGTGCAGACCCTGCTGGATCCCCGCTTTCGCCGCGCGTTCCGCCATTTTGTTGTATTCCTCGGCGGCACGCCTCACGTCGTCCATCGTGGGATTCTTTGGGCCGGCGAGCGAAGGCACAAGCATCTGCGAGAGGCCGATATCCTTTGCCCACCCGATGCTGCGCTCCTGGTCTTTGCGCAGCTCGTCAATGCCGAAATGCGAGCTGATGCAGCTAACGCCCGCATCGCTCAAGATTTTCCGAAGCTCCGCCGGAGAATATTTCGCAAGTCCGCCGAAGCCGGAATCCTCATAGCCATACGGCGAACACAGCTCGATCGACTGGAAACCAGCGTCAGCAAGTTGCTTGATCGTGCCGGGGAAGTCCTTGGCAATCGATGCTCGCACCGGCCAGGTCTGGCAGCCGATGGGCAAACCAAGTGGGTCCGCGGATAGCTTCAACGGATCACCTCCCAGCAAACCGATTGTCACAGCGGACATCGCTGCTGCGCCCACAAATTCTCTTCGCGATAGTGCGCACATCAATGCCTCCTAAAGTTCCCAGCCGGTCCGCCGATCGGGGCGAACAAACTTCTGAGCCTCGGCATTGCTGACAGTCATACCTGCCCGATCCCAAGTCAGTTTCTCGCCGCAGCGAATAGCCACATTTCCAAGCAGCAATGTCTCCGTAACTACGCCCGAAAATTCGAAGTTGCCTCCGGGTTTTGTTTTTCCGCCTTTACACGCATCCAGCCATTCCCGTTCGTTCCCCGGCGAGCGCGAAAGCGTTTTCGGCGGTTGCTGGAAGCTGGCCATTTTGGATTCGGGAATCAGTCGCGGGTGCCCGCCATTGAACCGGCAAAGAATTTTGCCGCGATCGCCAATGAACAGCAGCCCTTCGTTGTCGGCTTCGCGGTCACCCGTCGCCGCAGGCGCATTCTCCAATTCTTCAGGCAGCGCCGGCCTGAGCCCACCGTCGTACCAGGTGAATTTCACCGCAGGCATGTCGCCGCGCGCGGGAAAAGCGAAATGGATGATCGACGCCATCGGATAGGTCTCGTCGTAACGGTCGGTGGTGCTGGCTTCGACACTCACCGGCGCTTCCAGCTTCAGCACGCGAAAGATCGTATCGAAACTATACGAACCCATATCTCCCAGCGCGCCGCACCCGAAGTCCGTCCAGCCTCGCCACGAAAATGGCAGGTACACCTGATTGTAGGGACGCTCCGGTGCAGGGCCGAGCCATTGGTTCCAATCCACCCCGTCGGGAACGGGCTGCGTGTCCTTGGGGCGCTCCAATCCTTGCGGCCAGAACGGCCGGCTGGACCAGTTGACCACTTCGCGCACCGGGCCAATCGTGCCTGCCCAAATCCATTCGCAAAGTAATCGCGTATCTTCCGACGCCTGATTGGCAACAGCGATTTGCGTCGCTACGCCAGTTTCCTTGGCGATTTCCGCTATGCGCCGTGCTTCGTAAATCGTGTGTGTCAGCGGCTTCTGGCAGAAAACGTGTTTGCCTTTCCTCATCGCTGCGGCAGACACGGCCGCGTGTAAGTTGTCGGTAGTTCCCACCACCACCGCGTCGAGGTCCTTTTGCTTCTCGAGCAGTTCGCGAAAATCGACATACGCCGCGCAGCCCCGTGAAGACCCGGAGCGATTTTGCGTGCCGTTATACGCATCGATAATCTTTTGGCACGGCTCTCGCCCCGCCACTCCACTCGTCACATGAAGCGTGTGCGTCAGGTCTATGGGCTGGTCCGGACTCAGCCAATCCCAGCCGCTGTCCACGCCAAGCAAGCCGCGCACGGAATTACAAAACTCGTGCGTACTCCATTGCGGATAATTGCTGCCAGACTTATTCACGTCACAAACGGCAACTCCCTGCACATCAGGTTCGCGCAAAAACCGCAGCATCACCCGCAGGCCCTGCGCGCCAACGCCAACGAAAGCCACATTAATCTTGTCGCTGGGTGCAACGTACCCGGCGCCGCCAAGAACATATCGCGGCACGATACACAGTCCGCAAGCCGAGGCAGCCGATTGTTTCAGGAATTTCCGCCGCGATGCAGTATTTTGCGCGCCGCCGCTAGACGCACCTACCCTTTTCACAATCCCTCCTTCGCCGCAACTCGCTCATGCGGCAGGATCCCTCGTGCTGTTGGGATTATCAGGATGTATCACAATGCCCCGCCACCCGGTTAGCTTTTTCCTGCTCTGCGATCTCTGCGTCTCAGCGTTAATTTCTCTCCTCTTTCTTCCTCCGCCGGCTGCCCCACCCTTAGTTTCCAAGTGTGGGGTCTTGGATTCATGTAGTGGCCAGCCTTTAGGCTGGTTCCGAGCCCCATCGCACTCACCAACCTCCCGCCCAAAACAAAAAAATTTGTCATCCCGTTCACCCTGAGCTGCGAAGGGAGCGCAGCGAAGCACCTGCTTCTGCTTTTCCTTCTCTGCGATCTCTGCGTTTCAGCGTTAAGCCGGGTGCCCACCCTTGTAAGTCTTGGCTTCATGATCCCCACTACCCACTTTACGGATAGCCGCGTTCACCAGGATCTGAGTTGGTCGCGGCGGTACCGAGGTTGCCGCCAGGAAACAACTGCCCCTCAGGTCAGGTTCAAATGCATAGCCAAGCTGTCAAAATTATTTTTTAGCGCGAAGGGATTCCAATGAAGTTGCAGACCAGGTTTTGTGGCGCCACGTTGCTGCTCGCGGCGCTACTCCCAGCAAATAGCATTTTGCACGCTCAAGATGTGGCACGGCAACAAA
>DASXLU010000400.1:0-4265 GCA_036496065.1 Candidatus Acidiferrum sp. | reverse complement strand
CGCTTTGCGGCTGGCAGCTTCGGCTTCGTTGAGATTGTCTTCGCTGCTGTCCCAATACATATAAAGGAACGAGCAGCAATCGGCCACACCGGCATAGGCGCGAGCGTACTGGGGATCGATGACGATGGCGCGAGCGAACATCTGGCGGGCAAAATCGAATCCCTTTTTGCGAAACTGGTGAAAGAACTGGCGGCCGCGGAGATAGTAATCGTAGGCCTGCGGATTGTCGGTCTGCTTGCGGGCAATGGCTTTTTCTTCCTGCGGAGAAAGCTTGATGCGGAGGGCCTGGCTGATGCTGCGGGCGATTTCGTCCTGGACTTCGAAGACGTCTTTTAGTTCGCGGTCGTAGCGCTCGGCCCAGATGGAGTGTCCCGTTTGCGCGCGAATCAGTTGCGCTGTGATACGCAGGCGATTTCCTGCACGACGCAAGCTTCCGCTAAGAACACAAGCGGCGTTGAGTTCGCGACCAACTTGAGGGCCTGTGACTGGTTTGTCGCGGTAAGCCAGGACGGCGGAGCGCGGAAAAATCTGCAGCTCCTTGATTTTGCTGAGCTCAGTGATGATGTCTTCGGTCATGCCATCGCGGAAATATTCGTCGTCTTTGCTGCCGGAAAGATTTTCGAAATAGAGGACGGCGACGGATTTGTCTGGAGCTGCAGCGGGCACGGCTTCCGTGGCGCCGGACTGCCGTTTCGAGTCGGTGACGCGGCCGGAAGAATCGCGATCGCGCTTCAGGCGTTTGAGATCGGTTTTGATTTCAGAGGCTGTCTGGTAACGCAGGTCGCGATCTTTCTCGAGGGCCTTGTTGATGATGCGTTCCAGCTCGGCGGGAATGGCGGAGTTCAGCGCGACGACGGAACGAGGAGTTCCGTGAAGGATGGAATCGAAGATGGCAGCCGAGGTATCGCCATTGAACGCAACCTTGCCAGTGGCCATTTCGTAGAGCACGGTGCCGAAGGAGAAAAGATCGGTGCGGGCGTCGAGGTCCTTGCCCAAAGCCTGCTCGGGCGACATGTAGGCCATGGTGCCGAGGGCCGTGCCGGGGCTGGTGAGGAAGTCCTGGTCTCCTGCGACTGTGGCTTGCGCGGAGAGGCCTTCCGAAGGTGCAGACGCACGGCGAGCAGCCATCTTAGCGAGACCGAAGTCCAGAATTTTGGTCTGGCCGCGCTGGGTGAGAAAAATGTTGGCGGGCTTGATATCGCGGTGGACGATTCCCTTTAGGTGCGCGGCGGAGAGCGCATCTGCGATTTCGATACCGACTTCAAGGATGGAGTCGGTTTCCATCGCTCGGCCGCTAATTTTGTGCTTGAGCGTCTGCCCTTCAAGCAATTCCATCACGATGAATGGGCGGTGGTCGTATTCGCCCACGTCGTGAATGGTGCAGATATTGGGATGATTCAGAGCCGAAGCGGCGCGGGCTTCGCGTTGAAAGCGTTCCAGGGTTTGCGCATCGGATAGCGTCTCGTCCGGAAGGAACTTCAGAGCGACGTTACGGTCGAGGCGAGTATCTTCGGCGCGGTACACAACGCCCATGCCTCCGCCTCCGAGTTTTTCCTGGATACGATAATGAGAGACGGTTTGACCTGTGAGAGACCGCGGTTCGAGCATGGCTGGGTCATTCTAGAGGCGGCGAAGAATCAAGTCAATTCGCGGGAAAAGTGAAATCACCCTGAACTTGGAATCGCGTGAAATTCGTGACAATATCGTGTGTTTCGATAGCGGGAAGAAAACAAGCAATAGAGTTTAGGAGCTAGCATGAAGCGTGGAGCACGGTTGTGCGCAGTTGTGGGCATGCTACTGGTCGCGGCATTTGGGATTCAAGCGCAGACACCCGAAAGACATGCCATTACGTTTGACGACCTGATAAAGATGCATCGTATTTCCGCGCCGCAGATTTCGCGAGACGGCAAGTGGGTGGCGTATTCCATGTCGACGCCAGACATGGAAGCGAATCGTGGCGCGAGCAACATCTGGATCGTACCTGCGGCAGGCGGTGATGCGATCCAGTTGACGCAAAGCGGCAAAGATTCCGCGCCGGCATGGTCTCCCGACGGAAAAGAGCTGGCGTTTCTCTCTTCGCGTGATGGAATTTCGCAGATTTATGTGTTGTCTATGGACGGAGGCGAAGCCAGGAAGGTGACCACGCTTTCGACGGGCGTCGATCTGTTCAAGTGGGCGCCGGACGGAAAGAGCTTTGCGTTTACTTCGTCGGTGTACATCGATTGCAAAGACGATGCCTGCAACAGCAAGCGGGATGAAGAGAAAGAAAAAAATAAAGTAAAAGCGCGAATTTATGATCACTTGCTGTACCGGCATTGGGATCGTTGGTCGGAAGGAAAACGCAGCCATCTGTTCGTGGAAACAGCCGACGGAAGTTCCGCGGCACGGGACCTTACGCCAAGCGCGGACTACGATATTCCTCCCGATGAGCGGGGTAGTGCGGCCGACATAAATTTTTCGCCCGACGGTAAAGAGATTTGCTTCACGGCGGTGACCGACAAAATGGAAGCGGCTAGCACGAATGGGGACCTGTTCCTTATTCCCACGACAGGCGGCGAGCCCAAGAAAATCACCAGCAATCCCGGCTTCGATGGCAACCCGGTATATTCGCCGGACGGAAAATATATCGCGTATCACGCACAACTGACACCAGTGTACGAAGCGGATCGCTGGCGGGTAATGCTGTACGACCGCGCGGCCGGAAAAACTGAAAATCTCTCGGAGAACTTTGATCGCAGCGCCAGCGACCTGGAATGGTCTCCGGACAGCAAGTCGATCTATTTCCTGGCGGAAAACGAGACCCTGCAACCGCTCTACATGATGGAGGCGCGTGCCGGTGCGCAGCCGAAAAAAGTGCTGGATGGATTCAACAGCGCGTTTACGTTCAGCGACGACGGAAAAACTTTAGTGGCGGAACGTACCAGCCTGACAATGCCAGGCGAGGTGTTCGTGGCAGCGGGCGATGGAAGCGGACTGAAGCAATTGACGCACGCGAACGACGCATTGCTGGCGGGCCTCGAGATGAACGCGCCGGAGACGTTCTGGTTCGAAGGCGCAGAAGGCACCAGGGTGCAGGCAATGGTGCTTCGTCCGCCGCAATTCGTCGGCACGAAGAAATATCCGCTGCTGGTGCTGTTGCATGGCGGCCCGCAAACAATGTGGTCGAATGCGTGGAGCTACCGCTGGAACGCGCAGGTTTTTTCGGGCGCGGGCTATGTGACGCTGATGATCAACCGGCGAGGCTCGACCGGTTACGGACAGAAATTCACCGACGAAATCACCAATGACTGGGGCGGCAAGGCGTATGTAGACGTGATGAAGGGGATCGACGCGGCTGCCGTGAAATACGCTTACATCGATAAATCACGGCTGGCAGCGGCTGGCGGTTCGTATGGCGGTTACATGGCGGACTGGCTCGCTACGCACACGAATCGATTCAAAGCGATCATCAGCCACGCGGGCGTTTACGACAAGGTGGCGATGGAGGCTACGGAAGAGTTGTGGTTCGAAGAACACGACATGCAGGGGACGCCGTGGAGCGCGCCGGAGAACTACAAGAAATGGTCGCCGTCCACATACGCGGGAGATCTGGGGAAATACAAGACGCCGACACTGGTAGTCGCTGGGGAGAGAGATTACCGGGTGCCGTACACGCAATCGCTGGAGTTTTTCAATTCCCTGCAGCGGCAAGGAGTGCCGTCGAAGCTGGTGATATTCCCGGACGAAGGACACTGGATTTTGAAGCCGCAAAACAGCCAGCTCTGGTACAAGACGTTTCTCGATTGGCTTGCGGAATACTTGAAATAGGAGCCGAACGCGCTCAGGCGGTTGAGAGCTTCTGCAGGGCTCGACGCAAGAAACGGAACAGGTGATACAGCAAGAAAAGTGAAATCACCAGAAGCACGATTACGACCACAATCGCGGCGGTCGGATGGGCCGTCGCAAACCAGGTCAGCCACACGGAAAGCACATCTTCGCCAAAACTAAGCGCCCAGTTGCTGGCGGGCTCGGGACTCATATTGGCCGCGGCTCGCGCGCTGGCCTTGGTGCCGTGCGAAGTCAGCGCAATGCTGCCGGCGACCAGGGCTGCGCCCCACCGCCATGGATCGGGAGCCGCCGCAGTAGCGCTGAAAGCCAGGATGGCCGCGGCGGGTGGGCTGATGAAGGTGTGCACGGCCTGCCAGATGGAATCCAGGTAAGGAATTTTGTCCGCCAAGAACTCCAGCAAATAGAGGGCGCCAGCGATGCCGAGCACCAGGGGATGC
>DASXLU010000399.1:0-6374 GCA_036496065.1 Candidatus Acidiferrum sp. | reverse complement strand
CACGCGCCCTTCGCTCTTGGTGCCCCCAGTGAGATGGTGCACGCCGCCGAGCGACAGCATTTGCGAGCCGTACTCCGCAGTGGTCACGTGGCCCACCGGCTCGCTCTGCGCGCGAACCAGATTACGTTCCGGGCCGAGGTGCCGGTCGGTATCGATTTTCAGTTTCACGCCGCAATAACTGAAAATCCCTTCGGTCACCACTGTGACCATGTCCATGCCGTCCACTTCGGAAGATACGATAAACGGAGCGGGCTTGTAGTCGGGGTACGTTGTGCCGGCGCCAATCGCGGTGACGAAGGTGTCTTTGCTCTTAACGACCGTGCCATCCCACTCACCCTCGCGTTCGAGAAACGGCACGAGCGGTGCGCCCTGCGATTTCGCGCGATCCAGTAAAATATGCGGATCGAGGCGCACCAGTTGCCCCTCGTAATTCCCGTAGCGATCGCACGCGCCGGTCTGCCCGCGCTTGATGTAGCACAGCACCGGGCACGCGTCGCAGCGGATTGTATCTGCGGGGAAAACGTCAGCCATGCGTCTCTCGTTTCGCTGCTTCGGAGGCTTTCGCCAAAATGGCGGCGCGGACTTTGTCGGGCGTAGCGGGGAGTTTGCGGATGCGGATGCCCACGGCATCATAAATCGCATTGAGGATCGCCGGAGCCGTGGGAATAAGCGCCTGTTCGCCAACGCCTTTGGCGCCATAGGGCCCGACTGCGGACGGATCTTCGATCAGGATCGAATCCACGGAAGGCATATCGCCGAAGGTTGGGATCAGATAATCGTGCAGATTTTCGCCCTTGCCGGGAAAGAATTCTTCCATGAGCGCCATGCCTAATCCTTGAGCGGCGCCGCCTTCGATCTGGCCTTCGATCAAAGTGGGGTTGATGGCTTTGCCGACGTCGTGCGCCGCGGTCAGATGCAAAACTTTCACCGTGCCCAGTTCTGTGTCGACTTCCACCTCGGCCAGGTGCGCGCCAAATCCATAAACGGCGTAGGGCAGGCCTTGCCCATCTTTATCCAAGGGCTTCGTTGGCGGATCGAAGGTGGCTTCGGCGCTGAGTACATATCCGCGCTCATCAAGCGGCAAATCCTGCAAATGCAGCTCCACGCGATTTCCGTTTTCTTCCACGGCAATCATATCGTCCAGAAATTCAATCTTCGCGCAATCGCATTCTCCGGCCATTCGCAGAATCGATTTGCGCAACTGTTGACCGGCAAGCATGGCTGCGCGGCCGCTAACAAAAGTTTGCCGTGACGCCGAGGTCTTGCCGCAATCGGGCGTGATGTCGGTGTCACCCGAAAGCAAGTCCAGTCGATCGAGAGGCGCACCGAGCGCTTCGGCACAAATCTGCGCCACGACCGTAGCGGAACCCTGGCCAATGTCGACGGCTCCCTGATGCATCACAACGCGCCCGCCAGGCGTCAGGCCGATGCGCATCGTCGACGGATTGGGCAGGGAAGTGTTGCCGCAGCCATACCACATGCCGGCCACACCGACGCCACGACGCGCGCCAGAATCGGTCGAAATATTGAAGGCCGCGGCCTCGCGACGAGCCGCTTGCCAACGGGGCAGAAGCGCTTCGAAGCACGCACGAATCCCGACTCCATCGCCGAGAACCTGGCCGGTGACCGTTGGGGTCTTGTCGTCGAGAGCGTTAAGGATGCGGAACTCGAGTTTATCCATGCCAACTTTTTCGGCCAGCATGTCGTATAGCTGTTCTTGCGCGATGGTGCCTTGCGGTACTCCGAAACCACGAAATGCGCCTGCGGGGACGATGTGCGTGTGTACCGCACGAGTGACCGCAAGATAGTTCGGAACTTTGTAAGGGCCGGAGCCGTGTATCGGAACGCGACCTGCGACGGTCGGTCCCCAGGATGCATAGGCTCCTGTGTTGAACTCGGCTTCGAGTTCCATGGCAACGATTTTTCCGTCGCAAGTCGCACCGGCGCGGCAAAAAATCCTGGAAGGATGGCGCTTGGTGGTGGACTGGATGGATTCTGTGCGACTGTACACCATTTTCACCGGGCGCCGCAGATGCCACGCCGCCACGATAAGAAACGGCTGCAGGGAAAGATCGAGCTTGGAGCCAAACCCGCCACCCACTGCCGTGGGAATCACGCGCACCGAGCTTTCGGGAATGCCCAAAATAGCAGCGATATCTTTGCGGTCGGTGTAAGGAGCTTGTGTGCAGGCTTGCACTTCGATGCGATCGTCGACTCTCCGCGCAAAGCCGGCTTCCGGTTCGATGTAGGAGTGCTCGATGAATCCTGTTTCGTATTCGCCTTCAACGACGACGTCGGCGTCTCGCATTGCTTGGTCCGGGTCGCCGTGCAGTACGCGGCCGCGCACCAGAACGTTATCTGGCCGATTCGCATGCAGTTTGACTGCATCGGACTGCAGAGCTTGTGCCGGTTCTGTAATGGGCGGCAACTCCTGCCAAGCTACTGGGAATCGCTTCACGTCAAATTGTTCGATTGCAGCGGGATCGCCGACGATGGCGGCAACGGCTTCGCCGCGATAGCGAGTTTCGTGTTCCGCGAAAACGGGCTGATCGGCAAATTGCGGAATTACGCCAAAACAATTCTTCCCCGGAACATCCTTTGCGCTGAAGACGGCGTGAACGCCGGGACTGGATTGAATGAATGGCTGAAAATCTCCGAAGCTGAACGTTGCGCGATGAAACGGCGAGCGAATCACGCGAAGAAGCAATGCGTCGCTGGGCCATTCGTCGGCGCCGAAAATGTCTTTGCCGGTAACCTTGCGTTGTCCGTCTACGCGAACCACGCGCTGACCGACAGTAGCGAGGCCATTCGTTTTCGCCGCCGCTGCCGACAGATGATTGGCTTGCAGAACCGCACGGACGATTTTGCGATAACCAGTGCAGCGGCAGAGCACTCCGCCCAAGGCATCTTCGACCTGCGTTTCGGTGGGCGACGGATTCTCTTCGAGCAGAGCCACTGCCGATACCAACATGCCAGGCGTGCAGATACCGCATTGCGCGGCGCCATTCTGCAGAAATGATTTCTGGAGGCGGTCATAGACGGGCGAGTCGCACAGTCCTTCAATAGTCGTCACCTTCGTGCCAGCCGCTTGGCCTACCGCCATCAAGCAAGAGCAGACGGGATTCCCGTTGACCATCACCGTGCAGGCGCCGCAATCGCCGGCGTCGCAGCCAACTTTTGTCCCGGTAAGGTGCAACTCCTCGCGCAGGACCTTCGAAAGTCTCGCGCGCGGGTCTGCATTGACGGTAATGTCAGCGCCGTTGAGTGTGAAGGCGATCTGGCCTGGCGCGTTCACTCAGGCGACCTTCTTGGCACAAAGAGACAGCGTGCGTGCGACGAGCGTTCTTGCGGCGTCGTTGCGATAGGTAGCTGAGCCGCGAACATCGTTGATGGGGGAAAGGGGAGCGAAATGCTCGTCCTTAAGAAAATCTGCTCGGCGCATTGGCGACAGCTCTACTTTCGTTGGCGGGCCGCCTCGGAAGGCGTCCCCTGCAAGATCCTTGGCCTGGACGCCTCGCAGAGCTTGTTCGAGCGCAGCTAGACGTATGGCTTTGGGCGAGCACGAGCCGACGCAGATGAGCGCTTCGCGAATGATGCCGCGCGAGTCGGTCACCAGGTTGGCCGCGACCATAACGATGGAAATGACCAGATAACGCCGAGCTCCGAGCTTCAGAAAAGCCGACGCCGCGTTTTCAAGACGCCGCGGAACCTGCACGCTGGTGAGCAGTTCATCGGGACGGCGCAAAGTTTTGCGGTTGCCGAGAATAAAATCGGCGAGAGGCACGGTGCGCGAACCTGTGCGCGAAGTCAGAGTGACTTCCGCGTCCAGGGCCATCAGCGCGGCGACACCATCGGCGGCCGGAGACGCGTTGCAAATATTTCCGGCAACCGTGCCTTGATTCTGTATCTGCACAGAACCCACCTCTCGCGCGGCTGCTTTCAGCCCATCGAATCCGCGCGGCAAAGTAGCTTTCACGATTTCGGTCCACGTCGTGCGTCCGCCGATGACGATGTACTTGTCGGTCTGACGAATGCCGGCAATTTCGTGCAACGCCGAAATATCGATGACCGGACCGCTAAGCGGCCGGTCGGTGAGCGGAGGGAAAACGTCGGTGCCGCCGGACAAGACGATCGCATCGCCGGTGCTAGCCAACGCCTCCAGAGCTTCGTTCAACGAATTGGGCCGCAAATACAAGGGCGCTCCTAGAACACAACGCTATGACCGGCCGCCGGGTTTGGCGCGAAAAGCTAATCGCTTAGTTTTACAACGGCGCTGGAAATTTGTGAAGCTGGCTAGCAATGTACTGGGGAAATCGCTGGTGTCCTGCCGATAAATTCACTGGCGCTCGCAAACCCCGGTGGTATACTCCCGCGCAATTGCCCTGTGGACGGTGGTATGAAAACAAATTTGCGCGTAGTTGCGGTAGTGTTGGCCGCGATTGTGTATCCATTCATCGCCGGAGCGCAGTATTCCGGCGGAAACCTGGTGAGCGCCACGGGAACGGTGTTCGCCGACGGCGGATCGCCGCGATTGCAGGACGTCGTGGTGCGCCTCTGCGATTCCTACGGCAGGGCGGTCCAGGAGAGCGCCACTTCTTCATCGGGCCAGTTCAGCTTCAGCGGGCTGCAGCCAGGCATTTACCTTTTGCAATTCCAAGCCGTTGGCTTCCAGAGCGCGGAGTTGCGCCTCGATCTCAGTTTTTCGTCGCAACCGGGCCTCAGCATTTATTTGAAGCCGAGCGGCGCGAATTCCGGGCGGTCCGCCGCAGGCGCGAGCGTATCCGCGCACGAACTTTCAATTCCCGAAGGTGCAATGAATCTGTACCGACAAGGGAAGAAGAAACTTTACAACGAGAACGACGCCCAGGGAGCCCTGGCCGACTTCCACAAAGCGTTGCAACAAGCGCCGGACTTTTACGAGGCACGCTACCAAGCAGGAATGGGGTATGTAGCTCTGGGAAAATTGGACGAGGCTGAGAAGGATTTCCGCAAATGCATCGACGCAAGTCACGATAAGTACGGAAGCGCGAACATCGCGCTAGGAACTCTACAACTGGATCGCGGCGAAACCGAAGCGGGAGAAAAGCAGATTCGTCACGGACTGGACCTGAGCCCTTCTGCCTGGATGGGCTACTATCAGCTCGGCAAACTCGAAGCGATTCGCGGGAATCTGGATATTGCCGAAACGTTCGCGGATCAGGCACGGCAATTTGCGCCAGCTACCGCAATCGTCTACCAGTTGCTGGCCAACATCCACGTAAACCAGAAAAACTATCTTGCGGCGATGGATGACATGGATGCGTATGTGTGGTTGGACCCGAACAGCGCCGCGGGCCTGCGGGCGAGAGAGCTTCGCGCGCAGTTGCAAAAGCAGATGCAAGAATCCGCCACGCGCTAGTAACCGATTGCTGCCATCCCGCAGCCGAACGCGAAAGCTAGTCCGCCTCCGCATATTTACTTGCAACTGGCGATTCTCTGGCAAACTTAAAGTGGAGATGGCCACCCCCGCAAATCTTCCCACCGCCGGATCGGCAGCTTTCCAGTTCTCCGGATTTCGGCTGTACCAGATCGCCCGCTTTTGCATTGTCTTCTGCACGGAGATGCAGTCCGTGGCCGTGGGCTGGCAGGTCTACGAAATAACCAAGCGGCCGCTGGACTTAGGATTGACCGGATTGGCGCAATTCCTTCCGGGGGTATTTCTTTTTCTGCTCGCGGGCCACGTGACCGACCGGTTCGACCGGCGAAAACTTTTGACACTCTGCTACGTAGGTTTCGCGCTCTCTTCGGCGCTGCTGCTATTCGTGACGCTGAACCAAGAATATCTGCACCGCCGCGCTTCGGTCAGACCTATCTTTGCCATTCTTTGCCTGGTGGGCGCAGTGCGCAGCTTTGCCATGCCCGCAAGCCGTGCGCTCTTGCCGCAACTGGTGCCGGAAGAACAATTCCAAAACGCTGTCGCATGGAACTCCAGCATTTTCCAGTGCGCCACGATACTCGGACCTTCGATAGGCGGCGTCCTCTATGCGCTCTTTCGCGGTCCTGCCTCCGTTTATGCCACAGCCATGACGGCCGGTCTCATCGCGGTGATCACCACGCTGCGCATCGAAACGCGAACCAAGCCACGCGCGCGCGAACCTTTCTCCCTAAGAACGGTTTTTGCCGGCTTCCATTACATCTGGACGCACAAGCTGATTTTCGGATCGATCTCGCTGGACCTCTTCGCCGTGCTGCTGGGCGGCGCAGTCGCGCTTCTGCCGGTGTACGCCAAGGAAATCCTAATCACAGGTCCATGGGGATTGGGGCTACTCCGTAGCTCGCCAGGAATCGGCGCCGCCGTGATGGCGCTGCTGCTGGCCTACAAGCCGATTCGCAAG
>DASXLU010000398.1:0-2662 GCA_036496065.1 Candidatus Acidiferrum sp. | reverse complement strand
CGGCCACGCAGGGTGGCGACGTGATCTGCCTGCACGACGGCAATTTCCGCGAACAGAATGGCGACCGGATGCATACGGTGAAGGCGCTGGAATACTGGCTGCCGCGCTGGCGCGACATGGGGCTCGAATTTGTTACAATTGCGGATGGAGCGGGCAGTTAGGCTCGCAAACAACTATGGACGAACGCGCCTTTTACACGGAAAAAGAAGAAAGCCGCAAAGTAAAACTGGTGTGCCCCACGTGCCGGTTCGAATTTGAGTTTCCGGTGCGATGGAAAGTGTGCCGCAAAAGGAAAGAACTGCCTCGTGGAGTTGGCGAGGAAGAGCGGCGGAAATTTGCTAAAGCCACGTCGTATATGGTGCGGCTGGATGATCTGGCGGCGTGTTACAAGTGCCGCAAGCGGTTTGAGATTACGGGACAATCGACGGTATTAATTAACGACAATTTGGGCGATCCCAACGCCGACCCGGAAAATTTCGGGAATAGGTAGAGCGAGTCAAGACACAAAGGCCGAACACACGCGATCTCGCACGATGAATTGTTGCGAGTGGCATTTGCATTGCGGGCGGCCTCGGAAGGCCGCCCCTACAAAGGCTAAATCTCTGGGTACATTTCAAAGAAGGCGTTGATGGATTGGCGAAAGGTCTGCTCGATTTCTTCTTTGGAGCCTTCGATGAGGTGCATGGCGACGCGGGCCGTGCGTCCATTTTTCAGGACGACCATGGCTTCCTTTACTTCTCCTAGATCATCGACGGGCAAAAGCCGCATTCCGTAAATCAAAGCCAATTTCGCCATGAGTGTCTCCTGGTCGCGCGGGTGATAGGGAAGAGTATCGGTGCGAGAGGGTAACGTCAATTACGGGCGCAGATGTGGTTGGTTGCTGAAAAGTCCACTATGATGAGCTAGGCATCCCGGCATGGCGAGGGGAGCATCCGACCAAGCAACCAGGAGGGTAGAGTGAAGCCAGCGCACATTCTTCTTACAACAGCAGCATGTCTGACGATGTATGCCGGAACCCTCGCGGCGCAAGCGCCGGATGGGCCGCAGACAGATGCCCCGCCCGCGCCAGTGGCGCTGAAGAGTGCCAAGCCACAGCCCGGAAGCGGCCAAACAATCACTGTGCCGAGTGGAACGCGCATCGGCGTGACGCTGGAAAACGGAATATCGACGGCTACGGCGAAACCCGGCGATTCGGTTTATTTCCGAACAAGTTTTCCGGTGACGATGAATAACAAAGTGGTGCTGCCGATTGGATCGTATCTGCGCGGAGAAGTCACCGAATCAAAACGGCCGGGGCACATTAAGGGACGCGGCGAACTGCGAATGAAATTGAATACGCTGATTTTGCCGAATGGCTACACGGTGGATTTGAAGGCGGCGCCGCACAGCACCGATGCCGACAAAACGAAAACTGACTCCGAAGGGAAGATAACCGGGCCTGGGGGTAAGGGAAAAGATGTGCAGACCGTTGCAGAGACCACTGTGGCGGGAGCCGGAATCGGCGCGATTGCCGACGGAGCCAAAGGTGCGGGCATCGGCGCGGGCGTCGGAGGGATTGCCGGACTGGCTGCGATCCTGCTTTCACGTGGACCCGAGGCACAGTTGCCGCGCGGGTCGTCGATGGATTTAATGCTAGAGCGCGATTTGCAGCTGGACTCGAGCCAGATCAATTACACCAATGTCGGCCAGTCCAACACTGTGGTGATGCAACCTCCGCAAACGCCGCAGAATTAAACTAAACCAGAATCACAGATCAGGCGCTGCGGGTGTGATGCGCTTCGAGAAAGCGCATCGGACTGAAGCGCTGCCAATCCACACTGACATGCTGTGAAGTGATCCACTCGCGAATGAGGCGTGCGGTGAGAGGCGCGAGCAAAACTCCGCTGCGGAAATGGCCGGTGGCGAACAGCAGACCTTCAACATCGACAGGACCGAGAATGGGCAGGTGATCCGGAGAATCTGGCCGCAGGCCGGCCCAGGTTTCTTCGATGCGAGCGTTTTCCAGGTCGGGCGCGAGTTCGATCGCTGCCGCGAAGATTTTCTTCAGGCCACCGGGAGTGACGTGACGATCGAAGCCCACGTGTTCTACGGTGGCGCCCGCGAGAATGCGTCCATCATTTCGCGGAACGAGATAAATATTTTCGGACCATAAGACGCGGTGAATTTTCGCGGCGTCGCTGCGCAGAGAAACCATCTGGCCCTTCGCGGGAGAAACCGGGGCGTAGAGTTCGGCGCCCGAGATACGGGCGGAGAAACATCCAGCGGCAACGATGGTCCAGCGCGCGGGAATGTTTTCGTTGTTCACGGAAATGCCCAGGCAACGCGAGCCTTCGCGCCATAGTGCTTTGACGGGCCGTCTTGCATGGATCTCCGCGCCCTTGCGCCGTGCGGCTTCGAGAGTGGCTTGCGTGAGAGCGCGATTGTCGACAGAAGCTTCGTTGGGGCGGAGGATTGCGGCCTCGGTGTGCTCGCTGAGGGCGGGCTCGAGCTTGCGCGCTTCTTGGCCGCTGAGCGCTTCGGCTTTCAAGCCGAGCCCGTGGTGGAGGGCGATGAGCGTGCTGAGTTCTTCGCGAATGTCGCCGCGGAGGAGCGCGTCGATGGTGCCGTGCGGACGATAGCCCACGTCGTGGCCGGTGATTTCCTGGAGAGTTTCGACGAAGGC
>DASXLU010000397.1:0-2341 GCA_036496065.1 Candidatus Acidiferrum sp. | reverse complement strand
TTCGGACTTCTTGATTTCCGCCGATGACGTGCTCACGCTGACCTTCCAAGGAGTGAAGTGCCGCTTTATTCGTTTTCCGGCGTAGTTGAAGGCTAAAGATGGGATCTGGCTCTACGCTTTTTTAGCTGCAGCAGCCGTCGTGGCGTCGGCCAGCGTATTATAGATCGGCAGCAAATTCTGCAAGCCCGCTACCGTAACAACCGCTTTGCCCTGCGCCGTCAATCCCGCCAGCGCGAACGTCTTCGCCTGATTCCGCCGGCTCACGAACAGCGACACCAGCGATCCCACGCCCGCCGAATCCAGAAACGTTACGCCGCTCATATCCAACACCACGTGTTGTGCGGGGTCCGGACGAAGCTTCTGGATAAACTCGTTCACCGTCTCCAGGCTCAGTTTACCCTTGGCCGCGTACAGGCTCTGCGCGTCCGTGCTCTCCGGCAGTTTTTCTACTTCCAGTTTGAATGGTTGCATAAGCTCAAAAAGGTAGCTTACTTCGCGGAGACTCACATTAACAGACATTAATATTTAGCCAACCGTTCCTCTCCCCCACGTGGCACAGACACTCCTGTCTGTGCTCTTGGATTGCATGGTTTTTCCTACCGCACCAACTCAGATTCACTGTCATCCTTCGCCGACCGAAAAACCTGTTTCAAAATGGAACGTACCCTTCCTCTATCATACTTCTCCGTAATTATTGTTGACCATCAACTTACATCACGCTAACGTACATTTCAGCTTTCCTTTTTCATCTTCAAAAAAATTCCGCCGACCCCGTCCACCTCGGCCAAGGAAGTTCGCATGAAACTTGCGGCCGCTCCGTTTTCTGTCTCGAAGTACGTCTTTCGCTCCGCAACTCTCGCCCTGAATTTTCTTTTTCTCGCCTGCTTCCCTTCGCGCGCGCAGACACCGCAACCGCTTCTCTTCGCAGTGTCCACCTCGAACAATCAGTACAGCGCCTCCACCTTCTTGCGCGACGATGTCGCTGGCACTCTCACCCTGCTTCAAACTAGCGCGCTCTTCAAGAATCCCTGTGTGCCGAGCGCCATCGATGCCAAGGGCCGTTTTCTTTTTGGTATGTGCGCAGGCGGCCTTTCCCTGTACACCTACGACTCGGCCACAGGCACCATCGCCGAAGTTGCCGCTTCACCCTTCGCGACTTCCACAGGAAACCAGTCCAATCTCATCGTCGCGGAAAGCACTGGACAATACGTCTACCTGCTGAAAATCAATCCTGCCAGCGGTCCCAACTCGCAGTCGCTTTTCCTGGACACGTTTCAAATCGATTCCAGCACACCCGCCTTGGTCCCGATCTCCTCGCAAACTCTGCCGGTCCTTGGCTCTTTTGTCGCGTCCGCGGGCGATCCCAATCAGCATGGCATGACGATTTTCCTGAACCAGAATGCCACCTACGCGGCCTACTCCACCGCCGTTCTCTACACCATTACTTTCGACTCCACCTCGGGGCTTGCTCGCCTTGATCCGGTCGGCGGACAAAATGTTGGCTACAACGCGCGCAGCTTGGCCATCAGTCCTACCGGCAAATATCTCGCCATCGGTTTTGGCCAGGCCACCGGCTCGTTTTCTGTTTACGCAATCGGCGCAAGCACTTTCACGCTAACAAGCCTTGGCTTCTATAACTTGGGACCCGAGGGAAGTTCCACATTTCCCGACTCGATTTTCTTCGATCCCAACGGCGAACTCATTTATGTGCAGGCGCCGCCCACCAATTATTCCGGTGGCGGTCTGCCCTTTCTGATTTTCGATACCGCCACATTCCTGCAGCTTCCGTCTTCACCACTGCCAATAGCCGATGCCACGTTTGTCGCGTATCTAAAAGATTCTCAGGGACCCTTCGCTTACGCCTCAAACAACTCCAACGGCGTGCATGGAATTTCCGTGTACCTCATCGATCCCGGCACCGGACTTGCCAGCCAACCTCTTCCCATCGACGTGCCACTCTACCCGCAGATGAGCATCGATCCGATCCTCGCCCCGTTCGGCCCCAGCGGAGGACAAGGCATCGGTGGTCCCGCGCTCACGCCCGGCGCATCAAGTCTCACCTTCAGCTCGACCGTAGTGGCGCAACAAAACGGCCCGCAAACGATCACGCTCACTAGCAGCGGCCAGGAATCCGTCAGCCTTACCTCCATCGCTATTAGCGGCGCAAATGCCGCCGACTTTCTCGAGACCGATACCTGCATGAGCTCGCCCGTTCTGAAAGCCGCCGCCACTTGCGCGATTTCCGTTACCTACGCACCGTCGTCTGTAGGCAGCAGCCAGGCATCGCTCTTCATCACCGACAATGCGCCAGGCAGCCCGCAGCAAATCGCGCTTTCCGGCA
>DASXLU010000396.1:0-3171 GCA_036496065.1 Candidatus Acidiferrum sp. | reverse complement strand
GGTGGGCTGCGTAATTTTGCGGATGTCGTGGCGTATTTGCGCAATCCAATCATTCTGGTGCTCGAGTTGCTGTTCCTCGTCTTTGTGACGGCGCACGCGCTGCTGGGTGTGCGCGCAATTCTGCTCGATTTAGGATTCTCCGAGCGCACTGAAAACCGGCTGAACCGGGTGCTCAGGGGCGTCGGAGTGCTAACAGTCAGCTATGGCCTTTGGCTGACGTGGGTTATTATCCATTGAGTGTCGGCGAAGCGTGCGGCTTTGCATCTTTTTGGAGAGAAGACTTTTGAAACAAAGCGTTTTAAACTCTTCTCGCCAAAAAGCAGCGGGAATCCGCCGTAGCTCGAAGAGCGGAGGAGGTTTTGCGGCGCAGCCGGAGAATTCTAACTTTTCTCTTAGACTACGGGGCCGTAAATCAACAGCAACTGGAGCGTCAAGACTGCCAATCCTTGTCTAGGCACAAAAAAGATCGAGGACTAAATAAATGGAAGAATAGGAGGTAGCAGAATGACTAAGATTGGGGACGTCTTGAAAACGATTGCCGCAAGTTGCCGATCTACGGAATTGGGCGAGCACGATCGAATTCCGACCGCTGTCCAACGAATTCTGGTGCCGACAGATCTAACGAACGAAAGCGAGAGGGCGATTGAGTTCGGTTTTGTCCTGGCCAAACTCTTTGGAGCACACCTGACACTGCTTCACGTATACAAAGAATCGTACACACTTCAATATTTACGAGGCCCCTACGCTTGCGATGCTGTGTTACAGGAACGGATGTATTTCGAGAACACTTTGAATTCGATTGCCGAAGAAGTGAGAAAGCGGTACGCAGATTGCGATACCGAGTTCCGTGTCGGCGAGCTGTGCGAAGAAATTGTAAAATTGGCAAGGGAACGAGGCATCGACCTAATCGTAATCTCGACACATCATTATAACTGGCTGACGCGGTTAGCTTATGGTTGTGACACGGAACGAATCCTTCGCCACGCACCGTGCCCGATCTTGATCTTGCAGGCGAATGAAGAGGAAGTCCAAGATCAGAGAATCAGAGTGGAGAGCTCGCAAGGCGGTGGGTAGCCGGTAAGGCCTCTCGAAGCTCAAATTGGGCGCGCTGACCGATTCCTCCTGGATACGGGCTTCCACAGCCGCGGGATGTGTTCAGCACTTCGCCAAATTTCTTATGGCACTCGCGGCAGACCTATTCGTGCCACTAATTGCCCCTTCCGAACCAAGGCTCATCTGTAGATATGTTAGCTCTGCGAGAGATACCTGCAATATTGGCTTTTGCCCCTGCCCGCTGGGCTGCGGTCGGGGTTTCGCGTCTTCGCGGTCATCGAAGTGCTTATTTCCAATGCGATCCAATATACAATATGACTATTGGAGAACACGACGCCAAGATAGCCAGCGCGCCTTTGATGTTTTCTATAAGTTTTTGCATACCATTTTGCATGCCGAGTTCACGGAAGAAGTTGACGAGTACTCGGATCTCGCCGTTATCCCGGAAGGGATGGCTGTGCACTTTCCGTATTCATGTAAAGCAAGCCTACGAGAGGGCTTGCCACGCCGCTTCACCGATATTGGCGAACACTAACCGCACGGAGCCTGCCCGCCCACGGTCTTTCTTAGCGCCAAGTTCCGCCTCCGAAAAAGACTCTCTCCTTCCCCGCACTTCCCGCACTCATCTTCGGGGCCAACCCCTAGAAACCTGGCTACCTCGGCAGCGCATGCAGCGCAATCTGCTGCCGCAACTTCAAACCAAAAACATTACCGACCACATCTTCCTAGCCGAAATTCTCAGCCATAAGGGTCCTTGGGCCCAATGAGCCGAAGCGATGTTCACCTCTGCTGCGTCGCGCCATCGGGTCTCTACTGATGCTGCATCTTCCCAAAGCCCAAGGTCCAGACTGAGCTGTCGGGTTCGGCCGTCTCGGAGGAGAACAGCATTCATCAATGCACGGCTGACCGCTCCCCGTTCTTCGGGCAGTGGGACGCTCACGCCTGTGGCCATTCCTAATGGCTTCAGCCTTTCGGAAGATCACGTCTACCACAGCGCCATCAATCGTACTATGAGGTGCGTAGAGAAGTACCGATCGCACAACTGAAGCAGGCTGGCCGAAGCGATCCACGCGGGTCGTCGCACTATTGGTGAGGGGTCGGGTTCCATGAAAGATTATAGTGGATGACAATGTCGAACAGCGTTTGCAGCTTGATGGCTTCAGGAGGCACTCCCCCCAGACAATTTTTGGCTGCGGGGCCTTTTAAGGTCAACGCTCGTGTCTGCCGAAGGTGACGGTATGACCCCCTAATTAAGCATCACCGGCACTCACGTGCTGGTGGCGCTGGCGACTGGCGATCGCCTGACCGCCCTACCCTACAAATTCAACCGCCGCATCCGCGTCCCTGCAACCATCGGCATCCCCGTCGATTGGAGAATCTTTGTGGAGTTCGTCGAGGGCGTTCCGCTTCTCGACGCTCCGCTCGACTACGAATCCCGGCGCGATGCTGCCCGGCTTGGTTTCCGACGCCTTGTCCTCGATCCACTGTTTTCCGGACTTCCCGAATCGATTTTCCACGCCGATCCGCATGCCGGGAATCGCATGGCGCAAACGCAAAAACAAGCCCCGCTCACGCTCGTCTGCGCCCCGCGCTCATTGCACTCTGTCTTTACTGCGTCACCGGCGACGAGCCATCGCCAGACGTCCTGAGCCAGCTACTCGAGAGTAATCGAAAGTCCATCCAGATTCCGCTGCCTAAGGGCGCTGGCGATCCATTGCACGCCGCGTTCGAGATCGTGCAGCAACTGGCTCTGCAGGGCCATCCAGAGCCGCTCAAACTTCTCCTCCTGCGCAAATCCTTCTGACGCTGGACGGAATTACGCGCTAGCTCGACCCCGACTTCAATGCCTGGTCGGAAACCCTCGCGTATGCCTCCGGAGTCTTCGCAAGCGAAGCCGTCGTGCGAACCCGGAGCATTCCATTCCCGCGTGGCTCGACCGGCCCGATTTCTATCGTTCCGGGCTGCCCACGCGAACGATCGGGGCTCATTTCGCGGGCACATCCAAAGAATGTTTTTGCATTTGCACAAAACTTGTTGACGCATTTCGGAAATCGGTGCGATGTTCCCTTGAGAAGCTCAGGAATCACCCGGAGCCCTCACAACGAAAACAAAGAAAAG
>DASXLU010000395.1:0-5593 GCA_036496065.1 Candidatus Acidiferrum sp. | reverse complement strand
TAACTGAGTCCCAATTTTCATTTCAAAGACAAATCGAGTGGACAAAATAATGAAGCGACGCAATTTTATTGGTGCCATGGCTGCCGCATCTTTGCTGGCGGGGAGAGACAAAATGTTTGCTACACCCAATCTGGATGCCGGCACCTCCGGCGAAATGCCCTATAGAAATCTCGGCAGCACCGGCGAAAAAGTTTCCTGCATCGGACTGGGTGGATTTCATCTCGGCCAATCTCATCTGCAGGAAGACGATGCCATCAAGCTGTTTCACTCCGCTATCGATCGTGGCATCAACTTCTCCGACAATTCCTGGGACTATAACCAGGGCGAAAGCGAACGCCGCGTCGGCAAGGCCCTGAAAGGCTACCGCGACAAAGTTTTCGTCATGACCAAGTTCGACGGGCGCACCAAGGGTTCGGCCCTGAAGCAACTCGACGAATCCTTACAGCGCCTGCAGGTCGATCACGTCGATCTCTGGCAATTCCATGAAAATATCCGCTTGGAAGATCCCGACCGTTTCTTCGCCGAAGGTGGCGCTCGCGAAGCTGTGCTCGAAGCGAAGCAGAAGGGCAAGATCCGCTATATGGGTTTCACCGGCCATAAAGATCCCAGCGTGCACCTTCGCATGATTGAGCTTGCCGAGAAAAATAAATTCAAGTTCGACACAATCCAGATGCCGCTCAACGTCATGGACGCCCACTTCCGCAGTTTCGGCAAAGAAGTCGTTCCTGTGGCTCTGCAAAAGCAAATTGGCGTTCTTGGTATGAAGTCCATGGCCGATAAGCACATCTTGCAAAGCAAAACGGTTACGCCGATCGAATGCCTTCACTTTGCATTGAGCTTGCCGACTTCAGTCGTCATCACCGGCATCGACACGATGCCCATCCTCGATCAGGCCTTCGAAGCCGCAAAAACTTTCAAGGGCGTGACGAAAAGCGACATCGAGGCCATCTTGCGGAAGACGGAAACCGAAGCTGCCGACGGCAAGTTCGAACCCTTTAAGACCTCACAGATTTTCGACTCTACTGCCGCTCATCCCGAGTGGCTTGGCTATAATTCGGGCGCGTAGCTTAGATCGCACTCACAAATTCCTCAGTCAGAAAGAAAATGGCGCCGCGGCCACTTCGGTCACAGCGCCAAAATCAAAACTTAATTCCGGTTATTTCTAGGGAATCGGCCTGCGGCCCTGGATGATCCGAATCAAAATCACGATGACCGCCAGCACCAGCAAAATGTGAATAAAGCCGCCCAACGTGTACGAGGTCACCAACCCCAGCAGCCAGAGCACCAGTAGAATAATTCCGATAGTCATCAGCAGGTCCATTTGTCCCCTTCTCCTTCGGCGCGCGGTACGGAATAAGAAAGTGTGTTCGAGCCATCACCCGCTTTGGCCGTTCTTAAGCGCCGTGAGAATAGGCGCAACCCTTGCTTTTGCCTATCAAGGGAAGGCTGTACGGCTCGTTTAACCAATCGGTATAGAATGAGAAGTTGTGAATGATCCGGCCTGCACGATTTCTCTGCCACTACCCATCTAAATACGCCCGCAGGTACAGCATCCTGCGGATGGCACACCTTGGCATCGAAAAGTATTGTCTCAACATCGTGACATAACCATTTCCCGGGCGCTTTCCGTGATGGTGTGCCGCGAAATACAGATCGGCCTTAACGAACCGGCGTTGCAAGTATCTGTCGGGAACAAAATAGAAAAGAGAGATGGAGAAAAAATATGATCCGTTGGAAAACTGCAGTGGTCGGCCTGCTTGCTCTGGCGCCTTTGACCTTCGCTGCACCTGGAAAAGATGAAGACACCAAGGACTTGGACCGCCTCAAGAACGCTGGCACCGTCACCCAGGAAATTCTGGACGTTCCGGACGATATTCCTCAGGACTTGCTCGACAAGGCCCACTGTGTCGTGGTGATTCCCTCCGTCCTGAAAGCGGCTTTCATCGCTGGTGGAAGCTATGGACGGGGAACCATGGTTTGCCGTACTGGTAAGACTATGGAAGGCCCATGGGGCGCTCCCGCGATGTACGCCCTCGAAGGCGGCAGTTTCGGTTTCCAAATTGGCGGAGAAGCCACGGACTTGGTCATTCTCGTGATGAACACCCGCGGCATCGACAGCTTGCTGCATAGCAAGGTAAAACTCGGCGCCGACGCTTCCGTCGCGGCTGGCCCCAAGGGCCGTACGGCTTCAGCGGACACCGACGCCTACCTGCGCGCCGAAATGCTGAGCTACTCCCGTTCACGTGGTGCCTTCGCCGGCATCTCGCTGGAAGGTTCGACGCTGCGCCCCGACAACGATGCCAACCATCGCATCTACGGCAACGAAGCATCCGCCGGCGAGATCATCGCTGAGTCCAAGTACAAGGCTCCCGATGCCGCCAGAACGCTGATTGCACGTTTGCAGAAGGCCAGCCCTCATTACAAAGAGAAGTAGCTCGCATCAAGCTGGCTATTTCGAAATCTCGAATGGGCGGGGCTTCATGCCTCGCCCATTTTTTTGCTTGCAGATGACTCCGCCAGCATTTTTCACTCGCGCGTGCGCGAATAGCCCGGCGAGTGGGCGCATGGCGAAAGAAACTGTCCCGCTTTTGCGGCACTGGATAGTGGGAAATTCGTTGGAAATGTGACCGCAGAGTCTGCGCCTGGTTTCTAAGCAGCAACAAGCGTCTTAGCCGCGATTGCCACGCGATTATTCGCCAACGTTCTGCGGCACCGTCTTCGACAGTACGATTTCTTGCGCCCGTTCCATGGCCGTCTCTTCCTCCGCACTGCTCTCGCCTAAAATGTTCGAAAGGTTCTTCAGCGATGGGTGGCAATCCGCAATCATTTTCACCGTGCCGGTTAGAGGTATCGCCAGCAGTACTCCCACGACGCCCCACAGCCATCCCCAAAAAAGAATCCCTGCGGTCGCCGCCACTGGCCCAATATTAATCCGCGATCCCACCATCCGCGGAATCACAAAGTTCAAGGTTATTATGTGCAGCGCAACCACTGCCGCGGCAATAATCATCAGCGTACTCACAGGGCTTCCCTGAACGAGCCCCGCTGCCATCGGCACCAGCGCCGCCATCAGCACGCCGAGAAACGGTATAAGGTTCAGGAAGCCGCTAATGACTGCGAGAATCAGTGCCCCCTGAATCTTCAGCCAGAACAGCACTCCGGCCGTCGCCGCCGCCATCAAGATACCGACCACTAAGTTGCCCACCGCAAACCGCCGCACCATCAACGCAAGCCCGTTCGAAAAAGCCTCGGGATCATTTTTCGGCCCAAGAATTTCCACCAACGTCTGGTACCACTTCTCTTTGCGTATCAACAAAAAGAACAGCAGAAACGGCACGACGCCCAAAATCACGATGATATTCGACGCCGACCCGAAACCTCTCACCATATACGACGGCCAGGCGGACGGCTGTTTTACTTTAACCTCCGTCACCCGTTTCGACGAGTCTGGATTCAGTTTCCCCGCTGTATCCTCCAGCTTCGCCATCTCTGCGCTCAACGGCTTCACGATCTCGCGGATTCGGTCCGCATACGCAGGAAACTTTTCCACAAAAATTGTGAAGCGGTTATACGAGCTGTAACCCACGAAGACTAACGACAGCATGCCCACAATGATCAACATAGCGGCGGAAAGCGGACGGGGGATTCGCCACCTTTCGAAAAAAGTTACGACTGGATCCACCAGAATCGACAGGAAAGTTGCCAGCACCAAAGTTACGCAGAAAGAACTCGCGAAGAAACAGAACGTTATGATCAGCGCAATTACCATTACCCAAAGGAGGGAGGCGATTCGTTCAAATATTTGCGTTCGAAAACTGTCCAGGGAAAACGGTCTCATAGATTTGTGGCGCTCGCAGCCGAATCTCTAGGACCTGTAGCTGCCACGACGCGGGGTACGCTCATAATCTCCTGAATCGCTGTCGTCGAGCTGTCAGACTAATCCGCTGCTGCGTCCATGAATTCGCGCTTCTTCGCCGTAATCCAGTGCGGCCGCCGCTTGGCCAAAATCGTCCTCGCGCGAAACATCCGCGATTTCATCGTTTGCGCGGAAATATGCTGTTGCGCCGCAAGTTCCCGGTTCGTCCAGCCTTCCAGTTGCTGCAACACGAAAGCATCCTTCAGCGAATTCGGCAATTCGCCCAACGCTTTCGACGTCAATTCGCGTACCAGATATTCGCGTTCCGGGTTGGCGCTGTTATCTGTTATTTCTGGCGGTGCTTCCGCGGAATCCGGCGAACCCGACAGCGAGCCATGCGCCTGATCGCGCCGCGATTTATGCTTGCGGATGGTCATCAGCGCTTCATTCGTAGCAATGCGCACTAGCCACGTCGAAAAGCGCGCTTGTCCCTTGAATTGGCTCATCTTCGTGAACGCCTTGCAAAGCGTGTTTTGCACGTTGTCTTCGGCGTCTGCAGGATTTTTCAGAATACGCAGCGACACTCGATATATTTTTGCAGTACATCCTTCTGCCAATTGGGAAAACGCAGACCGGCCACCTACGCAAGCTTGCCGGATTAAGAGGGCCTCAGAAGTAGGAATCCGGGGATTATCCATTGCCAATCTCCTCAGTAGGTTGCGCGGTGAGTTTGCTCACTCACCATAGTCGTCTCCCTATCCTTGCCACAATACGACTCTCCATGTAGCCCTACCGGAGGAATAGATTTAGCCATCAAGCCAAAGTCTGTGCGCTGCCATCGCGCTTCCTTCACTGCACTCACTTTGCTGACTTGCACATCTTCGGCCATTTCGCTTATGCGAGGCTTTTCCGACATCAAAGGGTTGGCTACGCCAGCGTACGAAAGGGCGAGTCTTTGGCAGTGCGTCTTACTCCCGTAGATTCAATCCGATGGGCGCGGCGCAGGGCTCGATTTACACAGTTTCTCGCGCCACGAAACCCGTGACGGTTGCCGCCGGCATTGCATCCAACACTATGTTTTTTGCAGCGTTCTATAGATGAAATACCTGATGCTCCCTTTGGGTAGGTTGCGCTATGCTCCCCGGGCCGTCGAAACGGTTCCGTCATGGTCCCCGGCCCGTATCGCAGGATGGAGTGAAGATGAATGCCACGCAAACTGTGTTCGCCGGAGAGCGGAGCTTGTTGTCGCGCCTGGCAGAAGCCCGCAAAAATACCGACGAACTGTTTCGCATCGTACGCACCGAATCTCTCTACGAGCGGCCCATTCCTGAGCGTCATCGCATTATCTTCTACCTGGGACATCTGGAAGCTTTCGACTGGAATCTCTTTCGTACCAACGGCGCCCTGCTCCAATCCTTCGCTCCTGAACTCGACAAGCTCTTCGCCTTCGGTATCGACCCCGTCGATGGAGGTCTCCCAACCGATCAGCCAGAAGATTGGCCCGCCCTTTCGAAAGTTTTGGAGTACACCACGCGCATTCGCCAGACGATCGATGAAGCTCTTGACGCGGGGCAACTGGCGGCCTCGTCAGACTCGGAGCATTCTGCCGAACAAATTCTGAACGTAGCGATCGAGCATCGCCTGATGCATTCCGAAACGCTCGCCTACATGTTCCATCGTCTTCCCTTCGACAAAAAACATGTCCAGCCGGAAATCAACGCACCCGGCACTCCCGTC
>DASXLU010000394.1:0-4063 GCA_036496065.1 Candidatus Acidiferrum sp. | reverse complement strand
AAAGCTCGATTATTCGGACGAGATCCTATCGCAAATCGACGTGGTGGTTTGCTCGATCCACTCGTACTTCAACCTGGACAGATCGGCGATGACCGAGCGCATGCTGGCGGCGATCGAGAATCCTTACACCCAGATCATTGGGCATCCGACAGGCCGGTTGCTGTTGCGGCGCGATCCTCTCGACTATGACATGGACAAAGTTTTGGCAGCCTGTGCAAAACATGGCGTCGCGATGGAGTGCAATTCGTATCCGGACCGGCTGGATTTGAAAGATGTGTACCTGCGCATGTGCAAGGATCGCGGCGTGAAAGTGGTCATTTCGACGGATTCGCACACCACTGCGCATCTGAGCTTCATCCGCTACGGCGTTACCATGGCGCGGCGCGGATGGCTGGAAAAGAAAGACGTGATTAACACTTTGCCGGTGGATAAATTCCTGGCGGCGTTGCGGGCCAAGCCCGGGCAAGGAAAGAAGGCCGCGAAAGGCTCGTGACATCGTCCCCGTAAGTCTATGGTACAAAGCAGCTTGCGTGCGCAATAGGTATCTTGATTCGGGTAGCGCTGCGTGTGCGAGCGACGGGAATCAAGGGAACATTTTAGGACTGGGATGCGTTTTAGGTTATAAGACCGCGAATGGTGTGCGGGTGCGCAAAGTCCTCTAAAGCCGAGAGTTGGCGGGTTTGAGGAACAAGCGAGGCGGAGACGAGGCGAGTATGAACAAGAATTCCGGAGTACGCTTCAGGTCGGTCGTTGCCCTTCCCTTCCTGGCAGCGATCACGATGCTGGGCGCTTCGCAAGCCACGCGCGCCGAAGAAATAGCCAAGACCTTTGCCGTGACCGGGCACACGCATGTGCGCGTGCAGACCGACGATGGCGCCGTGCGCATCTCCACGGGAGACATCAAACAGGTTGAAATTCGCGTGGTTTACTCCGGCTATAAGCTTGATCGGGATTTGCGAGTAAGCACGACTCAAAATGGCGACACCGTGGAAGTGATCGCGAAAAGCTCCAGCGGCGGCTTCTTCAATTGGGGCGTACGGCATTCCAGCCTTCGAATAGAAGTGCACATGCCCAAAGACACGGACCTGGAAGTGGCCACCGGAGACGGATCGGTGGAAGCGGACTCGATTAACGGAAACGTGGACATCAAGACGGGCGATGGCAGCATCACGGTGCTGGGCGGAAAAGGAACGGTGCGGATGCGCACTGGAGATGGCCACATTGATGGAAAAGATCTCGACGGAAATGTCGACGTGTCGACAGGCGACGGCAGCGTAAATATGGAAGGCCGCTTCGACGTGCTGAATGTAAAGACGGGCGATGGCAGCGTGACCGTGCGCGCGCGATCAGGTTCGAAGGTAAATGCGCCATGGAACGTGCATACCGGCGACGGCAGTATTGATTTGGATCTGCCCGGTGAAATGCAGGCCAACATCGATGCCAGCACGCACGACGGGCATATCAGCTTGGGAATCGCGGTAACGGTGGAAGGAACCTTCAGTTCGTCGCGGATCAATGGCAAAATGAACGGCGGTGGGCAAGCCATCGTCGTGCGAACTGGCGATGGATCCATTCATCTGAGCAAGACCTGAACGGCCACAGTTCTCTCGAAAACCTGAACGATTTGTGGTCTAAAGGCCACCTTTTGAGGGCATTTTCGGTCTTTTTAGCATGGTTTTGGGGTCGTTTTTGAGCACGTTTCGGTCGTTTTGAGTCGATTTTAGGTCGATTTTGGGCACCGTAAAACCCTGTAGAAGGGGTGAAGGCGATTGCCTCTACGTGGGTACAATCGGCGACACTTCTAGAGTTGGCCCGCCCGCAATTCACTGCAAAATAAGCGGATCCAGTTGGTCCTCCAGTTGCTAGAAAATCCTATGTTTGGGGAGGGCTACCTTGATTGTGATTATTCTGACCGCGGCTGTACTAGGACTACTCGTAATCTCCTGGCTGAGCACGTTTCTGACAGCTAGCCCCAAACGGCGTTCGTAAACCAACCGCGCGCGTTCCCGCCCCGATCGTAAACCATTGCGAATGTCCCCCCGCCGCAATTTTCCTGCGCGGCAATATCCCAGATCTCAGTTTTTTTGGACTGCAGTTTCGCAGCGAAGCCTTGTCTATTTGTCGGTCGCCGAAGCCTGATTCAGCTTTGCCTGGACCGCGTCCATTGTGCGCAGAGAATAAATCAGTGCCGATCCCGCGTTCATAGCCATGGCGACGCCCAGGGCTTCGGCAATCTCTTCTTTGGTGGCGCCGGCTTTGACTGCGAGGTCAGCATGAACCGTAATGCAGCCATCGCAGCGAGTGGTTACAGCGACGGCAAGCGAAATCAGCTGCCGGATTTTTTCACCCAGGTGAGTTGTTTTTGCGTTGGCATTGGAAAGCGCCTGATAGCCGCGCACAGAATCAGGCGTGAGCTTCATGAATTCGGTGAGTTCTGCGCCAATCTGTTTTTGGTATTCGTTCCAGTCCAGCATCATTATGATTCCTCCAGATTATAAAGATGGCGGGCAGTATACCAATTACGCTGCCCGAAGTTGCAATCTGGAAAATTAGTTGATGCTGCCGGCCTGCGAATAACCGCCGAACGACCAACGCACTCCCACAGTGGTGTAGAGCCCGTAAGGGCCGTTGGTGCGCAGGTCCGCTGGTCCAAGCAAGTTCGAATATCGGCCAAGATAGTCGACTTGATGTTGGGTCAAGCGAAATTCAAATCCACGCGGCAATTGAAAGCCAATTCCCATCGAACGCTCGTAAGCAATGGGCTCCATGGATGCTAAATAACTGAGCTGTGGGATATTTTTGCCAAACGACATTTTGGGTTCGAGGAAAAGAAAAATGTGGCGCGCAAAGGTGCGGCCAATCGGCTGGATTTCCAGGTAGCCGCTGAAGAGATAGCGTGCATAGGCGGTGCAGGAAGAGTTTGTACCACCAGCGCTCAGAGGCTGAGGAAACGCACAACGCCCAAGATCGGGCTCGTTGTGCGAAGGCGCAACCTGAAAATCGGTGTAACCGCGAATCCAGTTGTGAGGAAAGAAAAATCGCGACTGCGCGACTGGAGAGGTTTTTGCCGCAACGAAGGCTTGTTCCTGAGCGACCGTTAGAGACACAAAGGCACAACATAAGATCACGAACGTGATCAAGATTCTCATTGGATGAAATCTCCCGTCTTACCGTGCTGTCTCGGCGATAGCTGTTAGCGGTCGAGCGCGTAATGAAAGACACCTGGAATGCGCTCTGCAGTGAGAATGACCCACGCGACGCAACCGAGGATCGCGTGGAGCCTGTCGGCGAAACCTTCAAGTGAGATCAGTCTATATGACGGGACGAGGATTGGAAGAGAAGATACACGGAAAATGACACTGTGAGGGCTGGCGGTAACTAGCGGCGGTGATTAGTTTGCGGCGTTAGAACCGCGCGTAGAATTCGGGGTGCCCGCAAAAAAGAGTTCGAGCGCAAAATCGGCACGTAAATCTTCGATGGCCTGCATCACTAGCGCGCGAATCCGTGGATCGCGCGTGATCGATTGGTGCCCTGCCCCGGCTACCGTAATGTTCGCCAACAAAACCGTGTGCACGGGATCTTCGCAGCGCAAATGCTTGGTGGTGAGCAGCGTCAGAGCGTCGCGCGCGTGGAAAATCGCGCCACTTTTTACATTGCGGGGAATAGTCGAATCCGTAATGCCGACACTGTCGACCTGAATGGTAAGTTCCACGGGAATGTCGCGACTGCGCAGCTCACGCGCAACGCTCATTGCGGACCAGCCACCCATGCTGTGCCCCACCAGAATTATTTTGGGTGCAACCCGCAGTTCGTCAGAAGTTAGCGCGCCGGCGTGAGTTGGGAAGTGTGTGAGGAGCCAGTCGCGGCCTTCTAGCCAAGTGTATGGCGAATAGGACCTGGCACAGACGTCAGGAAAATCTTTGCCGCGCAGCGTATCGCGGATTTGTACTACGCCGGAATGTTTGTTCTCCGGAGGCTCCAGTGCGCCGACGAAGCCGAGATAGATGATGCGGCACGTATTCTCCCGGTCATCGACGAAGGCGTCCTTGGAGGCAGCGCGAGG
>DASXLU010000393.1:0-4971 GCA_036496065.1 Candidatus Acidiferrum sp. | reverse complement strand
AACTGGCGTGCCGCGTCCAATTCCCAGAGTGCGCGCGGCGCTGCCTTTGTTCACGCCAATTTCCAGGTAACCGCTGGAGCCAACGTAAGCGATCGCTTCACCGGCGTTGCCCACCGCAAATGTTGGGACGAGTCGCGTAATGGCGTGATTGCCGACTTGCAGATTCAGTGTGCCTTTTTCCAGTGCTTGTGGCGCCAAATCTTCCGCGCGGAAATTGGTCATCAAGTTTCCGAATGAGTCGACCTTCAACACTGCACCTTTCAACAGTCCATCCGATTCTTTCGGCCGGGGCATCGCAAAGCGTTTGAAGTCGGTGATTTCTTCGCCCATGCTGGCGGGTTGCCAATTTTTGGAGTGCCACGCCGCAACCGCCGCAAAGATGTCTCTGCCATGAAATGTGCGGCTCACTGGTTGCAGGAAATAGTGCTCTGCGGTGAGATTCCGCACGACAAAATTCTGTTCTTTTTCGTAAACGCCGGAGAGCACGCCATTATCCGGAGCAATGAAATATTGATTCTGCCCGCTGACCAGCAATGGCCGTCGCTCCGTGCCAACGCCCGGGTCCACCACAACCACGTGAATGGTGCGCGGCGGGAAGTAAGGATACGCGGAGGTAATGGCCAGCGCTCCGTCCAGCAGGTCAAACGGTGCCACGTTGTGGGTGATGTCCACGATGACGGCGTCGGGATTGATTTTCAGGATGACGCCCTTCAGCACGCCGACCAGATGGTCGTTGGTGCCGTAATCGGTTGTTAAAGTAATGATCGGATTGCTCAAGGCCCTCTCCCTTTGAAATTTGAAATCGCTCCGCAGTTCACGCGCAGGGTGGGGAGTCACCCTATTCGACGCTAACGAACCCCGCCGTGAGAAGCAACAATGGACGTGGAAACCGCTGCGCAAGCGGCAACTGTCCTTGGAGCGGGAGAGGGTTCGAGCGGTCGCGAGGCTGGGATGATGCAAGGCAAAAGCAGGTTCCTGGCTGCGCTCGGAATGACAAAAAGGGCGATGAGGAACGACAAAAGAGAATTGTGCGTGGTTGGCGCGGGCTGTGCGTCGCTGGTCGGTTGCTTGCGTAAAGTGGGCGCACATCGTACGATTTGAAATTGGTGTCTTCAGCGATATTTGCTCCGGAAATGTCTGTGGGATAAGGAATACGTGGCACACGTCTTCCTGGGCAGATATCCGCGCAAGGAGAGTCTCTGAATGAAATCGGTCGTAGTGGTGGGCGCGCAGTGGGGCGATGAAGGTAAAGGCAAGGTGGTGGACTACCTGGCAGGCTCGTTCGATTACATCGCGCGAGTTGCAGGCGGCCACAACGCGGGACATACGGTCATCATCGGCAAGGATCGCTTCGTTCTGCAGTTGATTCCTTGCGGCATTTTGCGCCCGAAGCAGCACGCCATCATCGGCACCGGTGTTGTGGTGGATCCCGCCGCGCTGGTTGCGGAAATTGAAATGCTTGCTAAAGCCGGCGTGGATGTCACCGGCCGTCTGCACATCAGCAATCGCGCGCACCTGATTTTTCCGTATCACCGCGAATTGGATAAGGCAGCGGAAACGGCGCGCGGCAGCAACGCGATCGGGACTACCTCGCGGGGTATCGGTCCTGCGTACGAAGATAAAATGGCGCGCCGTGGTTTGCGCATGGCCGATCTGCTTGATCCCGCGTTGTTCCGCGAGAAAGCCGCGCGCGTGGTGGCGGAGAAAAATCGGATTGCGCAAGGCGCGTACGGTGCGAAGGTGGATTTTTCCGGCGAGGTGGAAGCCACGCTGAAGCTCGGCGAGAAGATTAAGGGTTTCATTTGCGATACGGCGGAACTCGCGAATCGCGCGCTGGATGAAGGCAAGTCTGTGTTGTTTGAGGGCGCGCAGGGAACGATGCTGGACATCGATCATGGCACGTACCCGTTCGTAACGTCGTCGAGCGCAACTTCGGGCGGCGCGACTACCGGCATAGGCGTGCCGCCGACAAAAATTAAGCACGTGTTGGGCGTTTCCAAGGCGTATACGACGCGCGTGGGCGGCGGACCGTTTCCGACGGAGATGCCGGATCTCGAAGCCAAGGAAGTGCGCGAGCGCGGCAAGGAATTCGGCGCGGTGACGGGGCGTCCGCGACGCTGTGGGTGGCTGGACCTGGAAGAATTGCGCTACGCCAAAATGATCAATGGCATCGACTCGCTCGTGGTGACCAAGCTGGACGTTTTCGATACGCAGCGGGAAATCAAGGTGGGAGTCGGGTATAGCTACAAAGGCTCGCCCGTGAAGGAAATGCCGGCGTCGGCGGAAGAGTACGAACGCGTTACGCCGGTTTATAAGACGTTGCCCGGATGGTGCGAAACGACGTATGGCGTCGAAGACGCGGGGAAGTTGCCCAAGGCCGCGATCGATTATTTGAAGTTCATCTCGGATTTCCTGCAAGTGGAAATCGGGATGATCAGCACCGGTCCGGAGCGCGACGCTACCATCGTGCAGCCCGGGACGCTTCTCGCTAGCTTGCTTTAAAACCCAAAACACAGTGCCAGACCAGGAAGTCATCGCGCGAACTCCGTGCGATCTTGCGGAGTTGTCTGCTCGGACTTCGCGGAGTGGAGCGGACACTCTCGCGGAGCGTTCCATTTTGGTACCGATGTGGCTGATTCGTAGGGGACCCTACCCCCCATGTTTTCCGTATCAGTGGGAAACAAAGGGGTTGCGGAGATATGGCGCGTAAGAAGGGGAAACAAAGGAGTTAGAAGAAAGTGGCGAGTGATCAGTGGCGAGTAGCCCCTCGAGGCTCGGGGCCGAGAGTGGTGCCACCCCGGGTGGATTTTCGTAAGAGTGGCAGGGAAAGAAGTTATGTGGCGAGGATTCGTAAGAGACGTAGGGAAAGGAGTTAGAAGGAAAAGCCGACAGCGGTTAAAAGACAATGGGAGGTCAAGGCAAGCCTGAACTGGAGGTTGAGTTCTGAATTGGGATTGAGAGAGAGGATTGGCGGAGAGGAGTTCGAACTGAATTCTAGCGTACATGCGCCAGTGTATACTATATGGTTATATATTGCAAGGAGAATCTCAAGTTTGTTTGAGGCGGGTGAGGGTGTTTTCGAAGGTTTGTCCGGTTCGTCTAGATTCGGCGCCAGAGATCGGCCGGGTGCTGGGTTTCGTTGGCGGAGACAAAGAGAGACTGTCCGAACTGTCTCGGAAAGGAGGCGCATCCCTGTCAGAAGTGACAGTTTCACCTTACGGGGACGCCAATATCCTAGAGGTGCCATTCATTATCAGGGTTATTTCTGCGATTAGGCTGTGAGCCAAGTGGCCTCGAAAGAGAGCCAACGGCTACCCGCATCGTGAAACTCCATTCGATATTTGTCATGGCTTTCGCTCATTAAGGAACTGGAGGTCAGATGAGTAATAAATGCACTGCAGCTGCGCTATTGTTGACTGGCTTTCTTTCCGCCGAGTTGTTGTTCGCACAGAATCTTGCAGCCCAGACCGCGCAGCCCGCGGCAACACAATCCGGCGCCACAGAGTCCCCTGCGAAGAGCGTTGGCCTGTTTGCATACCCGAAAAACCAGCAGAGCGCGGACCAACAGCTCAAGGATGAAAACGAGTGCTCTGCTTCATCCAAACAACAATCGGGAGTTGACCCTCAGGCTCCGCCACCCGCAACTAAAACAGATGAACAAAAGAAAGCAGAGCAGCAGGCCGCTGCGGATAATGCCCAGCAGGCGAAAGGAGGCCGTGTAAAGGGTGCTGCCAAGGGCGCTGCCGGGGGCGCCGCGATTGGAGCGATTGCTGACGACGAAGCAGGCAAAGGAGCGGGCGCTGGAGCCGCGGCGGGGACCATGGTGGGGGGAGCAAAACAACGGCGAGCCAACAAAGCGGCCAAGCAGCAAGCGGCCCAGAGCACCGCTCAAAAGCAACAGCAGGAGGACGCACAAACACAAGCCGCGCACCAGCAGGGTATCGACACCTTCAAGCGGGCCTTCTCTGCGTGCATGGACGCTCGCGGATACTCCATCAAGTGAGAATTTTGGTGTGAGCGCAGATTAACGTGGTTACCAGAAAAGTGTAGTACCAGGATCGATCTCTCCGGTAACGCGAGCTAGCAGCAGCATTTGGGCGGCGAAGTATTGGGAGTCGCACGGGTCAAATTAGCGCACGTCTCTTGTTGGTTGGTCGTGCAGAGAGCTTGGACTTATCTACCAGGAATTTGCACAACGCGTTGAAGTTCTCGACTCCGCGTTTCTTGGGATTGTAGTCTGTAGCGCACCAACGCACGACAAAGTGATACTTGCCCTGGGAAACGCCTTCAATGACCCATTCGTCGCCATCAACGCCTATCACTCCATCATCGTGGGGCATTTCAAATAGATTAAGTTTCAGTATCAAGTCGTCCAGCATCCTTGAGTCAGACTGGGTCAAATCGAAGTGTTTTTGTTCGGTCAGATTTCCGACTTTGAATCCGGCTTGTCCGTTAAGCCGTCGAGCCGACAGAGCATAGATTCCATCGTGTTTCTGAACTTTAATAGAAATCGCGTTACCCCAAGTTGGGAAAATCATCATGCGGTAGACTTCTGCCTGCGGATCCCTTGCAATTTCGCTTAGGCTGAAATCTTTGAATCGCTGGACTGACGTGCTGTAACGCTTCTCAAAATTCGCAACATCCTCATTCTTTGCTGAATTCAGGCTTTGCGGACACACATTGCCGATGGTCGGCATGAACACCAAGCATAAGAGAACCCTGAGCGCCACGTTCATCGCGAAAATCTTAGCACTTCCGGAGGCGCGGCTGACGGCGCGTTGAGGTTCAGCGGAGGAGGGCGGTGACTTGGTGGACCATGGCGCGGAGGACGGCTTTGCGGCTGAGGCCGAGGTTGCGGAGTTCGCCTTGGGCGATGGCGTCGTAAGTGCGCTCGGTGGTGAAGAGGTGGATGGCGTCTTCCTCGCGGGTACGGGAAGGAGCAGAGATGCGAGAGCGGAGGGTGGCCATGAC
>DASXLU010000392.1:0-2389 GCA_036496065.1 Candidatus Acidiferrum sp. | reverse complement strand
CGCAATCGCGTGTACGAGGGCGTTACCGGGATGGACTCGTTTGCGCCGTGGCTGGAGCGGCTGGAGAAGCGGATTACGGAAAGCGTTTTGGGTGAACTGGCGGAAGAGATTCCGCCGGAGTGGTACGAGGATGACTACGATGCGGTGATGCGGCTGCTGGAGCAATTGAACCGGCGGCGCAAGCGAGTGCCGGAGTTGCTGCTTTCGGCGAAAGAGTCGAATCGGCAGCCGTTTCGGTATTGGGCGTGAAGGGCGGAAACGGAGTGAGTGGATTGCGGTAGTTAGCTCGCGAACAATGGAAGGATCTGAAAGGTAGGACGCCAAGCTAAAACCCGTATGGTTCTCACAATGCGCGAAAAGAATGTTTGGAGAATGGAATGAGCACCGAGACCAATGAGGCGAAGGTGAATTCGCGGGCTTATGTATACCGGCTGTTGCGGTACATACCGAATCTGGTGCGCGACGAGTGGCTGAACATCGGCGTGCTGGTGTTTGATCCAGAAAGCGGCGAGCGGCGCTTGCGCATGATTGAAGACGCGGATGAATATGCGCGGGTACGCCGGCTGCACCCACAGGCAGATGAGGCGCTATTGCGAGCGTTGCGCGATGACCTGGAAGATCGCTTCGCTTCGGCGGGCGCGCTGTTTGCTTCCAACGGACATTCGGAGGGAAACGGCCGCAGCGATTGGCTGAAGCTGCTGGACAAGTGGGACCAGACGCTTTCGAACGCTTTGCAACTGGCGCCGCCGAAAGGGACTTATGCGGAAGACCTGGATGCGGAAACTGAAAAATTGTACGGCGATCACGTGGCCGTGACGCGAAATGGCGCAAGGACCGGCGTGCCGGGAAGCCGCGGAGTGATCCGATCGTATTGCTCGCAGGTGCTGAAGCAGGCACGTTTGTGGGAGCGCTTGGAAAAAGGGGTGCGCGCGGAGCAGTTCACTTTTGCGGGCGACCCGATGCGGCTCGATTATGGATACCGGAGAAATGGAACGCGGGGATTTGTGCAGACGCTCAGTGTTTCTAGGGCGCCAGCTGATGCGAAATTGCTGGCGTACACGGTAGATCGCATAAGGGAAAAAGTGAAGTCCAGCGAATTTACGGCGGTAACCGATGTGGCGCTGCTGGCCGAAAATGAGCGGCATCGCTTTGTGCAGGAAACCTTGCGCGACGCGGGAGTGGATGCCGTACCGGTGGAAGCGTTTGCGGTGTGGACCGCGAAGATGCGGCCGATGATTCAGTAGGGAACGCAGTCGACAGTCGACAGTTTACAGTTCAAAGTCAGTTGCTTCGATGACGATGCAATCTCGATCGTCTTGAGTCGCATATAATCGGCAAAATTGCCCTTCGCCTGAAGCCATGGTTCTTGGCTCAAGGGTGGCTTGCTCTAGCGCAACTCCTCGACGAGGCGGCAAATCAAAATGGCGCAAGTCTTTGTAGAAACGCTTCCGGGATTCGCCGGTCGAACAACTGCTGTTGACTGTCGGCTATCGACTGCCGACTATCAGCTAGACGAGGGGCTCGGACCAGTTTTCCAGGGTTTCTTTTACTTTGTGGAGGAACTGGTGGGCTACGGCGCCGTCGACGACGCGGTGGTCGTAGCTTAACGTGACGTAGCACATCGAACGAATGGCGATGGAATCGTTGATGACTACGGGGCGCTTTTCGATAGCGCCCAGGCCGAGAATGCCGACGTTGGGCTGGCTGATGACCGGCAGTCCAAACAAGCCGCCAAAGACGCCCGGGTTGGTGATGGAGAAGGTGCCTTCCTGCACTTCTTCGGGCTTGAGTTTCTTGGAGCGGGCGCGTTCCGCCAGATCATTCAGGTTGCGCTGAATGCCGAGGAGGTTTTTTTCGTCGGCGTTCTTGATGACCGGAACGATGAGGCCCCAATCGAGCGCCACGGCCATACCGACATTGATCTCCTTGTGAAAAACAATGTTGGTGCCGTCGAGCGAAGCGTTGAGCGTGGGATAGGCGCGCAGACCGGCGACCGCGGCCTTCACGAAAAAGGGCATGTAGGTGAGCTTGGTTTCGTAGCGCTTTTCGAACTCGTCTTTGGCCTTGGCGCGAATCCCGGCAATCTTGGTCATATCGATTTCGTCGACGGAGTAGACGTGCGGCGAAACGTGCTGGGAGGCGACCATGTGCTCGGCGATTTTCTGGCGCATGACGCTGAGCGGCTGCACTTCGTAGTTGCCGAAGTAAATGCGCTCGCGGGGCACGCCGAGTTGCAGGGCCGGAACGTATTGCGTTCCGTGGGCCGCAGGGGCGCCGGGCAATGCCAGAGGAGCCGCGGCGGGAGGTGGTGGCTGCGTGGGACGCGCTTGTGGCGCTGGCGGTTGCGCCGCGGACGCTGCCGGAGTTGCCGGTGCGCCATCGGCTTGCG
>DASXLU010000391.1:0-7387 GCA_036496065.1 Candidatus Acidiferrum sp. | reverse complement strand
AGCCGTCCGCTTCCGTATTGCAGGAAGTCATAAAAGTCTCCTGCCAACTGTCGCGCGGGCAGGTATGCGGAAGCAATGTCGAGCCCTGAAATTTCGCGTTTGCCTTGGGGCAGCAGCTGTCGCTGAACTTCGCGCGCGGTGTCCAGATCATTTTGCAGGCGCTGCTCGCGTTGACGAGTTTGCTCGAACAAACGCGAATTTTCCAAGGCAATCGCCACGTAGGAACCGAGTATTCCCAACATTCGTTCGTGTTCCGCCGTGAACGCATTCAAGTTGGTACTTTCCAGATCAAGAACTCCGATGAGCCGGTCTTGGAGCAGGAGAGGAATGACCAACTCGGAACGGACATTATCGCTATGCGGAAATTCAATGTACCGCTGGTCCAGGCGCACATCATCCACACGCAGCGGACTACGATGTGCCGCGCAGTTCCCGGTGATCCCCTGGGAGAGCGGGACGGAGAGTCGTATGTTGATTGCTTCCTCGTAGTGCTTTGCAAAAACACATTCTAGTTGCGCGTTGCTTTCGTTCCAGATCATGACGTTGAACAAATGATAGTTCACGATTTGCTTGATGCGATCGGCGATGTGCTGGAGAAGTTCGTCTCGTTCCAGGATGGAGGTTAATTCGCGGCTGACGTCGAACAACAGACCCAGACTCTGAGCTTGTTCGAGAGCCGAATCGCGGGATTTCTGCGGCTGTGCGGCTGCCTGGTCGCTCATTGCTTACGACCCGCCGCTAAGGATACCCAGAAGTGGCAAGCCCTGCCACATTTGTCTCGCGCGATTCCTTCACAGCATAGCGTTTTGCGAAAGGCCGCAGCCTTATGGATTTGCTATGACAAGCAAACTTGTCGCTTCATTTTATTTGCACGGAAGAAGCTTGCAGAGCCAAGCCCCAGGCTACCGACGTGAATTCGTTTCCCGTGCGGATGCGGTGATCGCCGAAACGGCTAGCAAAGATTTTGCGGACTGCCGGCACAAAGGAGGACCCGCCCGTCAGAAAGACCGCGTCTACACTTTTCGGGTGTACGCCTGTAGTCTTCAGCAGGGGATCCAGGCAGGATTCGATCTGGTGCAGGTCCTCGGAAATCCACCTTTCGAAACTGGAGCGCTGCACCTTGATGGTTAGGTCGACCGCGCCGTCGTGGAAACGAAATGTTGCTGCGGGATTGTTGGACAAATCGTATTTGACGGCCTGAATGGACTGATGCAATTGATAGCCGAGATCTTCCTTGATCAGGTGGAGCAGGGCGGCGATTTTCTGTGGTTCTACCGCGTCCGTCTTGATTCTCGCGAGCAAGTCCATCACATCTTTTGCGCGCAAAAAGGAGAGATGGTGCCATCGTTCCAGCTTTCCGTAGATCCAGGCAGGAATCGGCAATAGCCGTTTCATTGAATGCATGTCGCTTCCGGCACCGAGCGCGGGCGACACGAGATGACGAATGAGTTTGGCGTCGAAGGAATCTCCAGCCACGCCAACGCCGGCGTTGCCGAGGAGATCTTTGGCGTTTCGCCCGTTGCGACGAATCGTGGGGCCGACCTTCAGCAAGGAAAAGTCGCTGGTGCCGCCGCCGAAATCGCCGATCAGAATGAGTTCGTCGTGGTCGAGGGTTGACTCGTAATAGTGAGCCGCTGCAATGGGTTCGAATTCGAAGTGAACCGAATCGTACCCGGCCAGGGTGAACGCCTTTCGGAGGCGCGTTTCGGCATAGCGATCGTCTTCGTCATTTTCCGCGCCAACAAATCGCACCGGCCTGCCAACTACTGCTGTTGAGATGGGAGCTCCGAACTGGGCGGCAGCCTTTTCGCGGAGGTCTCTCAAAATGCGTGCGATGAGATCTTCGATGGTGTGTTTGCGGTTGAAAATGTCGGTGCCTTGCAGGTTGCGGTTACTGAGGAAGGATTTCAGCGATTGAATTAGACGACCTTTGTGGTCTGCTGCGAGATAGTGCTCGATGCCTTCCGGCCCGCTCCAAGACTTAAGTGCGTTCACGCCGCGCTCTTTGATCTGCTCCAGGTAGAGCAGGGAACGATACGAAGCGGTGACCGCGCCCATGTAAGGAAACTGAGCGAGTTCGATCTGGCCAGAGGGATTGGCGCGAGCGATCGAGCTGTTTGTCGTGCCGAAATCGATCCCAATCGCCGGTGTGGTCATCCGTAAGAATTCTAAGGTCCGCGTCGAGCGCCAACAAGTCGCAGCCGAATCGGATCGAAATGCAGCGCAAAAGACGGCCGAAATAGATCAAATACCAAGCAAAAAGCGGCCGGAAGGGCCGCTTTTTGCGCTCTTTTTGGTACGATTTTGCTCAGTTTGCGGCCGAACCCCGAATGCGCATCCCGTAGAATGAACGATATACGAACACGAAGGAAACCACGAAGAACGCGGCCGCCAGGATGTGTGTCAGCGTATCTCCTTGCGTAGCAGTCATTTGCACGGCAAGCTCAACTGCGAGCAAGCCGAACAGCGTGGTGAATTTGATGACCGGGTTCAACGCCACCGAAGAAGTGTCCTTGAACGGGTCGCCAACCGTGTCGCCAATAACTGTTGCGTCGTGCAGCGGCGTGCCTTTTTGCTTTAGTTCGACTTCGACGATTTTCTTGGCGTTATCCCAGGCGCCGCCGGCGTTGGCCATAAAGATGGCCTGATACAGGCCGAAGATGGCGATCGAGAACAGGTAGCCGATGAAGAAGAACGGTTCGAGGAAAGCGAACGCCAAGGTGGCAAAAAACACTGCAATAAAGATGTTCAGCATGCCTTTTTGAGCGTATTTGGTGCAGATTTCGACCACTTTTTTGCTGTCCGCGACGCTTGCCTTGGTTACGCCTTCGAGCTTGATGTTGGCCTTGATGAATTCCACTGCGCGGTAAGCACCGGTGGTGACCGCCTGCGTGGAAGCGCCGGTGAACCAGTAAATCATGGCGCCGCCGGTGATCAGGCCGAGCACAAAAGGTGCGTGCAGCAGCGAGAGTTTGTTGACATCGACGGTGAGGCCATGCGTCAGGCCCATGATGATGGAGAAAATCATCGTGGTAGCGCCTACGACGGCGGTGCCGATGAGTACGGGTTTCGCGGTCGCTTTGAAGGTGTTTCCCGCGCCGTCGTTGGCTTCCAACATGTCCTTGGCGCGTTCGAAATCCACGTCGATGTTGTAATCTTTCTTCAGTTCGCTCTTGATGTTGGGCTCTTGCTCAATCAGCGAAAGCTCGTACACCGATTGCGCGTTGTCGGTGACCGGTCCGTAAGAGTCGACGGCAATCGTCACCGGGCCCATGCCCAGGAAGCCGAACGCCACCAACCCGAACGCAAATACCGGAGCCGCGATCATCAAGCTGCCAAGACCGAGGTTGCTGATCAGGTAGCCTACTGACATGAGAAGGACCATGGTGAGTCCGATGTAGTAAGCCGAGAAATTGCCGGCGACAAAGCCGGACAAAATTCCCAGCGATGCTCCGCCTTCTTCCGCGGAACTGACGACTTCCTTGACGTGGCGGGATTCCGTTGATGTGAAGACCTTCACCAACTCTGGGATCAGAGCGCCCGCGAGCGTGCCGCACGAAATGATCGTCGCCAGTTTCCACCACAGAGTGGTATCTCCGTTGAGGGTGGGAACGATCAGGGCGGAAACCAAGTAGGTCAATGCAATCGAAACGAAGGACGTGATCCAGACGAGCGAGGTTAGCGGCGCCTCGTAATTCATCTTGTCGGCGTTGCCGTATTTCGCCTTGGCGATGATGCCGTTAATAAAGTAAGCGCCGGCACTGGCGATGAGCATCATGATGCGCATGATGAAGATCCAGACGAGCAGCTGAACCTGGATGGTGCTGGCCAAAGTCGTAGCTCTCTCGGCAACGTCTGCCGACGCGGTCTGCATGGTTACACCGGCCGGAAGGAAATGACCCGGAAGGATGGCGAGCAAGATAAAGGTGATGAGCGCGACGCCAGTGACGCCATAGGTTTCGAAACCGTCGGCGCTTGGGCCTACCGAGTCGCCGGCATTGTCGCCAGTGCAGTCCGCGATGACTCCGGGGTTGCGCGCGTCGTCTTCCTTAATCTTGAAGACAATCTTCATCAAGTCTGAACCGATGTCGGCAATCTTGGTGAAGATACCGCCGGCAATTCGCAGCGCAGCGGCGCCAAGCGATTCGCCAATAGCGAAACCGATGAAGCACGGGCCCGCATAGTCGCCGGGGATGAAAAGAAGGATGAACAGCATCATCAGCAGTTCCACGCTGATCAGCATCATGCCGATACTCATCCCGGCTTCGAGCGGTGTGTGGTAGATCGGGTAGGGTTTGCCGCGCAATCCCGCAAAGGCTGTGCGCGAATTCGCAAAGGTGTTTACGCGAATGCCGAACCACGCCACGCCATAGCTTCCCGCGATGCCGATCAAGCTGAACAAGAGGATGATGGGCAAGGTCAGCAGAACCGGCTTGTTGGGAACGGGCGAGAGCCAGCCAAAGTACAGGCAGATCACCACGGCAATGAATACCCACAAAATCAGCAGAAACTTACCTTGCGTTATCAGGTAGGTTTTGCAGGTTTCGTAAATCAATTCGGAGATATCGCGCATCGAGCGATGCACCGGCATGTTCTTCAGGCGATTGAAGATGGTCATGCCGAACAGCAGGCCGAAAATGCAAATGAGGATGCCGTAGAGGAGCAGCTTGTGACCGTTGATCCCACCCAAAAAGGTTACCTGCGTCAAATCCGGAAGCTTCAGCCCGGCCTCACCGCCAACCGCCTCTTCCGCAGGTTTGGCGAGCAGCGCGCCCGCGCTCAACAGGGCGAGTGCAGTGGCGCCGAAAATCCGTTTGGCCAAACTACTGCCCAGCCCGCAGGCAGTCTCGAACGTATTGCGCATTGAACAACCTCCAAGAGGATTCAGTTCACCAGCCGCAGCGCTTCGGATGATCGAACGGCGCACAGGCTTCTCGACGGAAAAACACACCCATTGCAACCCGGCACTTCGCGGCGAATTCTTCCCGTGAAGCGATTCGCCCGCGTCGGGAGGAGCGACTCTCCCTCATCCGGAGAGACTCCCGTAAAACGTACAGGACGGGAACTGTTCGACCCTGGCTCGGCACTCCCTCAGACCCTGGGGCGGGTCACAAATGAGCTTTACAACCCCTAAATGATGCCGAGGCACAGGGCAAATAGGAATACCGATTTATAACATTTCGCTAATATTCGGTCAAAACATTTCACCCTTGTAATCTGCATGCCTTCTGTCCGTAATTCGTCACAGCACTCTGCTGACCATTTTCGGTAAAAGTTATTTCGAAAATGCTTTCCGCGCGAGAGCAGTGTTAGTATGTAATGCTAAATTGGCACCGGAACGAACTCCATCAGGCGACCCCAAAGATGAATGAATCGAGCGCGTTAGCGCCGGACCAGACGGAACAGAATCTCCTGAGGTATGACTGGAATCGCGCGGAAGTGGATGCCATCTACCACACGCCTCTGAACGATCTGCTTTTTCGCGCTCAAACGGTACACCGGCAGAATCACGCTCCCAATCGAGTACAAACGTGCCAGCTTATTTCCATAAAGACCGGTGGCTGCCCAGAAGACTGTGCGTATTGCCCGCAAAGCGCTCACTATGATGCAGACGTGGAGCGGCAAGGACTGCTGGACCCGCAGCATGTCATTGGTGTGGCGCGAGATGCGGTGGCTCGCGGAGTGACGCGCTTTTGTATGGGGGCGGCCTGGCGCGACGCGCCCCAGGGCAGGGAATTTGATGCAGTCCTGGAAATGGTGCGGGGCGTTTCGGCGCTTGGCATGGAAGTCTGCTGCACACTGGGGATGCTGACGGAGGGTCAGGCTGTTCGTCTGAAAGAGGCGGGACTGACCGCGTACAACCACAATTTGGACACTTCACCGGAATTTTACGGATCAATCATTACGACGCGAGTCTACGACGAGCGGCTACGCACACTGGCGGCGGTCCGCAAGGCGGGTATCACGGTTTGCTGCGGCGGAATACTGGGCATGGGCGAAAAGGAAAGCGACCGCGTTGGACTGCTGCAGCAATTGGCCACGCTGCAGCCGCATCCGGAAAGCGTTCCCATCAACATGCTGGTTCGCGTGGAGGGGACGCCGCTCGCTTCGATGCCGGCGCTGGACCCGTTGGAAATGGTGCGGGCCATTGCTACCGCGCGCATCCTGATGCCTGCTTCGCGAGTGCGTTTGGCGGCGGGCCGGAAGCAGCTTTCGCCCGAAGCCGTCACGCTGTGCTTTTTGGCGGGAGCCAACTCGATTTTTGTCGGAGAGAAACTGCTGACGACGCCGAATCCCGGTCCCGACGAGGATGAACAACTGCTGCAGACTCTCGGTATGAAACCTCTTGAATCGCATGCCGTCTGACGTCCTATCAACGTGGAAAGCTGGTCTGGGCAAAGGTCTTCGCGACCTTAAAGAGCGTGAGCAACTGCGCGAGCTTGCGGAGATTCGCGGTGTCAATTTTTGCTCCAACGACTATCTCGGTCTAGCCGAGAACGCCGAGCTGCGCGCGGCGGTAGTGGAAGCAGCGCAAAATTGCGCCCGTATTGGCGGCACGGGCTCGCGGCTGCTATCCGGCCAGACGGAGGACTGGCGGGCGCTCGAAGAAAGTTTCGCGACGTTCGCGGGCACGGAAGATGCGCTGTTCTTTGGCAGCGGGTACGCCGCGAACATGGGACTGCTGTCGTCGTTACTGGGAAAAGACGACACCGTTTATTCCGACACGCTGAATCATGCCAGCCTGATCGACGGAATTCGGCTGTCGGGTGCGCGCAAAGTAATTTATCCGCACCTGAACCTAAACGTTCTAGAGGACGCGCTACGTCAGGAAGCGGGCGCGCCGTGGCGACGAGTGATTGTTACGGAAAGCGTGTTCAGTATGGATGGCGACGTTGCGCCTCTGCTGGAGATCGCGGCGCTTGCTGAGAAATACGGAGCGGCACTGATTGTGGACGAAGCACACGCTACGGCAGTGCATGGCCCCGGGGGACGCGGCTTGTGCTTCAAGTCGGAGATTCAGAGGCAGGTATTCGCGATAGTGCACACTTGCGGCAAAGCGCTGGCGTCGGCCGGAGCATTTGTGTGCGGGCCTGCGATTCTGAAGCAGCATTTGGTTAATCATGCGCGTACATTTATTTTCAGCACCGCATTGCCTCCCTACATGGCGGGACAGATTGCCGCCGCACTGAGAATTTCCGAGGGAATGGATGTGCAACGCCGCGTGCTGCTCGATGGCGCGTCGCGGCTGTGCGATACTCTTCGCGCCGAAAGCTTCGATGTGGCGGGCACCGCGAGTCAGATTGTTCCGGTGATTCTGGGTTCGAACGAAACGACACTGGCCGCGGCCGACCATCTGCAACGCAACGGTTTTGCGGTGCGCGCGGTT
>DASXLU010000390.1:0-5183 GCA_036496065.1 Candidatus Acidiferrum sp. | reverse complement strand
AATTTTTCGGCGCACCACGTACTTCCAATAAGCCGCGTGCACCACCAGTTCCCAGATATTGTGGCGATCGGCGCCCGGTCTCCACGCAGCTTGCTTCGCGGTAATTCCCTTTAACGCCTGCCGCAAGTTTGGACCGTGCCAAGTTTTCCGTGCATAACCTTCCTCAATGAGTCCGAGCAGCAACGCATCGCGATTCATTTTTTTCTCCTCACCACATGATACGGCGTGAAAGAAAAAGAAATGAGAGGGGTGTGAGGGGCATCACAGACGCAACCACCTTGCAACTGGCATAATCTCAGTTGCAAATAAGTTGCAAATAAATATAGGACTAAGCTAGTCTCATATCATGCTTAACTACTATCGTTTCCTCACCTTTGCCTCAATCTTGACTGTGTTTTGGGGTCTGCACTGTGCTCCACGTTACCTCTCCGCACAAGAAAACCCCTACATTGTCGCCTACGACCATAACCTCGAAGAACCCGGTAGCTTGGAGATCGAATATTTTTCGACGCTCGGTACCCAGCGGGGCGGACCTAATTTCCATGCGTTTTGGAGTGAGTTCGAATACGGCGCAACTGCCTGGTGGACCACCGAGTTTTATCTGGACGGCCAGACCACTTTTGGCGATAGCACGGTCTTCACTGGTTTTCGCTGGGAGAACCGGTTTCGCCCGCTAAAAAACGAACACCTGATCAACCCGGTGCTTTATGTAGAGTTCGAAAATATCAATGGCGCCGACAAGATCCTGAAAGAGATTGAGGGCCACGATGGTGAATCGGATTTCATCGGCCCCAATTCCGACCTGCGCCAGGAAAAAACGCGCGAATTGGAGCTGAAGCTGATCCTTTCCAGCAACTATAAGGGCTGGAATTTCACCGAAAACACCATTGCGACGAAAAACTTGTCGAACCAGCCTTGGGAATTCGGATATGCGCTGGGTGCGAGCCGGCCTCTTGGGCTGAAAGGATCCTCGCACCGCTGCACCTTCTGCGCACAACGATTTGTCGCCGGCGTCGAACTGTACGGTGGATTGGGCGATCGCTACAGCTTCGGACTGAACAACACCTCGCACTATCTCGCTCCGGAAGTCGCCTGGAATTTGCCTTCGGGGTGGACGCTACGTTTGGCTCCCAGTTTTGGATTGAACGATAACAGTCACCAACTACTGATGAGGTGGGGAGTTTCCTACGAAGTCTCGGGATTCGGACGGATGGTGGCCAGCATGTTTAAAGGACGGCAGTAATGAAACTCTGTCGATTCGCCTTTATTTGTTTGCTGCTGTTTGCCTGCGTGGCCCTTGCCCAGAACGAGCAGAAAGACTCGAAACAGCAAGACAAAAAGTACGACTACATCGAGCTTGGCAAAGCTCCCGAGAAATACCGTCAGAAGGCCAACCCGATGACCAACGATCCCGAGGCTGTCACTGCGGGCAAGCTGCTCTTTGAAGAGCACTGCGGCGAATGTCACGGAGACCAAGCGGAAGGGAGCAAACGCGCCCCGAGCCTCCGAGCGCCCGAGGTGCAGAATGCCGCGCCGGGCGCGATCTTCTGGATTCTGTCCAATGGCATTGTGCGCAAGCGCATGCCCGTGTGGTCCAAGCTTCCAGAACCGCAACGCTGGCAACTGGTCAGCTTCATCAAATCGCTGGGCACCGATGCTCCCACGCCTGCACCATCTACTTCCAGTAAGCCTTAATTTCCTGAGGCCTGTGTCTTAACGGCTTCGTTTAGAATCAGCGCCAGCCGCACGCCCGCGCGCGCTATGCGCTCTTCGACAATCGGCGCGGCGAGATCCTGATAGTTCTGACCGGCGTAAAAATGCATCTGCAGCATCCGTTCGCCAATGTTGTTGTCGTCGCTGCAACTGTGAACTGGCGTGGGACTTTCCAGCGGAACGGGGGGAGCTAGCTCTCCGTACACGAAAGTCTCCGCCAGATCATGGCTCTCCCAAGCCCAATCATCGACGTGGATACCGGCTTTCTGCCACCCGTCGATGTCCGCGCCGAATAGTTGCTCGAGAAATACGGAATATTCCGGAGGCTCCGAGCCCTCCATGTCTCGTTCCACGATTGCTGTGTCCCACAATCCGTGGAGATTCGGCGAATAGGAATGACCCTGCTCGTGCGGTCGCCGGCGAAAGAACCGCACCGGCACACAATTGCCACCTTCGTCGTTGTTCGTCGTGGCATGGAGCGGCATGTGCAGGTCGCCGACGAAGTGAATGATATAGCGAATCGCTTCGGCCCGCTTGCGAGCATCGGCATTCTGGTTTTTCAGCACGGCCAATTGCTCGGCAATCGCTTTCGTTATGCACCCCTGCGAGCCGCAATATTCGTCGATGGATTTACCGCGCGGCGTGCCCCGGGGAATGTCGATGTAGTGCCACGGGCCGTTCTTGACTTCGTTGCGCACATCATCGGGCCACGTGGAAGCATCTGCCATAGCGTCCCGCGAAGCATTGCCGCAATACCGCTTCAGTTGCGGGTCGACCGGATTCTCGTTGAGTAGTTTGTCGAGATACTGGCGCGCTTCCGGCGTCAGATATTTTTCCGCAATCAGCGCGACGGTTTGATGGCCCTTGCAGCCCCATGCTCGAGCGGGCGAAGCACCGACAAAGCAAAGTAAGAAAAAGCAAACGATAACTTTACGGGATCCAGCGAAAAGCAAGGCGTTAAGTCCTCCGAAGGACGAAGTAGCAGAAGTTAAGCGCTGAGCCAGCGCGCTACCGGCTTCCAGGATTCTATGTGGTCGCAGATGACGCGAAGCGCCGCAGTGATGGGAATCGCCAGAATCAAGCCCATGCCGCCCCAAACCCAGCCCCAAAACAGCAACGAAATCGTGATAGCCACGGCGTTTAACTGAACTTGCCGGCCCACCAGTTGCGGTGCAATCAGGTTTTGCGCGATCACATGAAAACTCGTAAGCACGGCCGCGATTAATGGAAAGTGGCTCACCGCCTTGTACTTCACAATGGCCAGAAGAAACGCGGGCAGCCATGCCAACACTGCACCGATATAGGGCACCATGTTGAACAGGCCGGATACGATGCCAATCAGGATCGGATAATCAAGCCCCAGCATCAGAAAGAAAATACTGCTGCAGGCGATCACCACCAGGGTTACGACGGTCATGCCAATCAGGTAATCGCGCAGCACGTCTCGCAGGTCTTCCAGCGTTTCTTTTACCTGCGTGCGCCGGTTGACCGGAAACAGTTGTAGCGTGCCGTGCCACACCTCTCGTTTCCCCGCCAACATGAAGAAAACCAGGAACGGCACAAAGGTGCCCTCAAGAATCAACGCGTAAAGAGAGCCGATTCCGCGCACCACCAGGTTGTGCACGGAGCCACTATCGGTCGCAACGTTCGTGGCTTTCGAAGTGCCGTCAGAGTCCGAAGTAGTCAGTTCGTTGACGCTTCCTTCGAGGCCGCGCAGCTTTCCTTGCACAGATCCCGTGGCGTCTCGCAGAATCCCGCGATATTTCGGCCAGTTTGCCGCGAAATCTTCGGTGCGCTGCCACAAGCCATATCCGACCGCGATAATCACCAGGATCATGATCAGCACCATGATCAGCGCGCCGATAGTGCGCGGAATGCGAACCCGTTCCAGAAGCTCCACCGCGGGATCCAGGAAATATGCAATCAAAACAGAAAGAAGCACGGTGATGACGACGCCCGCTGCGTAGTAGAAAAACAACAGGATGATGGCGGCCGCGAGAATTTTCAGACTAAACGTCGAACCTGAGACGCGGAGGACACTCGGCGGCGTTTCCGTGGTGGACACCCTTCACCCCTTTCGCACATCACGGTAACACACCCAGGGCCTTCCAGCCGCTAGACGCGATGCCCAGTGTCACACTGGGTTAACAAGCTGTCTTCGACCGCCAAAGGCGCAGCGTTCCATTCTCGAAACTTCCCTGGGTTCCGGCCGGAACGGTTCGAGCCGTATGCTAGACTTCGTCGAGGCTGCGCTCCGCACCGCGCAGGCCCTTCGACAATGGCGAAAGAACTCTTCGGCACAGACGGAATCCGCGGCATCCCCGGCACTCCACCCTTGGACGACCAGACACTCTTTGCCAGCGGCAAGGCGCTTGCCGCCTTTCTGCGGCGCGAGCACGGAGTTGCCCACGTAATGATAGGCATGGATACGCGCGAGTCCGGGCCACATATCGCCGGACTTCTTGCGGCGGGAGTACAGAATTCGGGCGGAAAGGTATCGTTCGCCGGAATTCTGACGACGCCGGGGGTAGCCTGCCTTGTACGTCAAAATGACTACCAGGCGGGCGTAGTGATCTCCGCGTCGCACAATCCTTATCACGATAATGGCGTAAAGCTTTTTTCGCACGCCGGAATGAAATTCCCCGATGCGCAAGAGGAAAAGATCGAAGCGGAAATCCTCAAATCGCGATCAGCAGCGGCTCCAACTCCCGCGGATTGCCCCAAGCTAACCGCCGAGCACGGCCTGCACGTTGAGTATCTGGACTTTCTTCGTTCGAAAGTTCTTCCCGGTGTATCGCTCAAAGGTTTTCGCGTCGTTTTGGATTGCGCCAATGGCGCGGCCTACGAGCTTGGCCCCGAATTGTTCCAGTCTTTAGGCGCCGACGTGATTGCCATGAGCGTCAACCCCGACGGCCGAAACATCAACGCAAATTGCGGCTCGCTGCATCTCGAAGGATTGCAGCAGCGTGTTTTGGCAGAGAAGGCTTTGCTGGGTGTAGCGTTCGATGGCGATGCCGATCGGGCGTTGTTTGTCGGCGGTTCCGGGCGCATCGTAAATGGCGATGGAGTCTTGCTGGCTGTCGCGCGCTATCTCAAGTCCGCAAACTTGCTGAAGAACCAGCGCGTCGTCTCCACCTCTATGTCGAACCTTGGCCTGGAACGCGTATTGGAGCGTGAGGGGATTTCTCTGGCACGCGCGGCAGTCGGCGATCGCTATGTGCTCGAGGAGATGCTGAAGTCCGGAAACAATCTGGGCGGCGAACAGTCTGGGCACATCATCTTTTTGGACGACAGTCCGGCGGGCGACGGCCTGCTGACCGCGGTAAAAGTTGCGTCGCTGGTTTCGCTGCGCGGTCCGCTCGATAACCTGGTGGAAGGCTTGAAGGACTATCCGCAGGTAATCGTCAATGTGAAAGTAAAGTCCAAGCCGGCCTTGGATTCGCTCCCTAGCGTGGCCGAGGCGCTCGCCG
>DASXLU010000389.1:0-4731 GCA_036496065.1 Candidatus Acidiferrum sp. | reverse complement strand
TACAGTGGCATCGGTGCCGGCACCTGCGGGAAGTTTGAATCCGAGGTTCAGCAGCTTGTACCAGACTTCGGCGGTAGATTTGTGGTCGCTGAAACCTACGATTTCCATGTAGTCCAATTTTCCTAGCGCGACGTCCGCGGGGAGTTCGTCGGTAATGCGCTGCGCCGGCTTGACGAACGGGTCGGGAACTTCGTCAAAGGGATGAACCGCGCCGACCACGGCGCCCTGCTCATGCGCCATGTCGTAGACATCCGCATTCATCGGATACAGGCTGGACGCGGCGGTGTTCGGATATCCGGCATACCCCGGAAGCAGTAAATGATCTTTCAGATTGAGAATTCCTCGGTGGCCCCAGTAGCTGGTGTGAAATTCCTGGCCTTGAATCAGGACATTGCCCTGATCCTGCATACCGGTGCTTGCCAAGGAAGTCGCGTCGGAAAAATTCAGGAATTGTATGTCTGGAAAGCGTTGTTCCTTATTTACGGTGAGCTCGTTGGTGAATTTAAGGCCTTCCGCTTCGCCAATTTCGACGAGGTCTTCCGGTTTGACGCGATAAGTGCCGCCGTAATTCATGTGCACGTGCAGATCGGCGGAAGCCCAGCGCGGTCCCTTGGGCGGATTGAACTCAAGAGGGAGAAGTTGAGCGTGGACCAGAGTGTTTTCGCCGGGTTTCACGATGGCGTTTAACGTGAGCGGCTTGGTTTCGAGTCCCTGCGAAATTTCGATGGTGAGTTTGCCAGCGGGAGCTTCGATTTCGCTGCTGCCAAATTTCGCACGGTAATAATAGTGACGCTCGAAGGGCCGCTCGCTGCGATCGAATCCGTCGTCGGCAAAAATTAGGGCGTCTTTGGGCGCGTAAAAGCGGCCGGTCTCGCCGGTAATGGAGATGCGCGCGAGCGGTGTGGCGCCAAAACTGGAATCATCCACGAACGATATGATGCCGTGCGGGCGCAGAAATTTCTTCGCGTCCATCTCAAGAGGTTTCTGTTCGCCGGAAGGAATGCGCTGCCATTGAATCGCTGTGGAACCTTCTTTGTTGGAGATGAAGGCAATCTTGCTGCTGTCGGGGGACCAGCGCGCGTTGGTTTCGTCCCAATCCCCATAGGAAATGGGGAATGCATCGCCACCGCTTGCAGGCATGAGCCAAAGGTTGTGCCACTGGCGGCCGAGATAGGAGCTGTAAACCATGCGCGAGCCGTCGGGAGAAAAGTCGGGGCGAGCCTTCCAGTTGGTTTCTTCGTAGTGGATTTCGCGTGCTTCGACTCCGGGTTCCGCTTTCATGCGCCAGAAGCCGCCGGTTCCGTGAACGTGCCCGCGATTAGAGACGAAGAGAATTTCTTTTGCATCGCGCGTCCAGACTGGATTGATTTCCATGTCGTATGCGCTGTAGTAGTAGCGGGGCAGGGAGCTTTTGTTTTCGCCGGTAAGCCGCACAACATTTTCTAGCGCGCTATTTTTTACGCCGGCCATAAAAATGTGGAAACGCTTGTTGTACTGCGTGGAGACCCAAACAAGTTTTTTGCCGTCGGGCGACCAGCGCGGCTCGACGTTTACCGCGCCGCCGGTGCTGAGTTGGCGGGATTTCCCGGTGGCCAGATCCAGCAACCACAACTCCATCGCATCTTTCTGGTAGGACACGTACACAACGGATTTCCCGTCGGGCGACCAATCTGGCTGGTAATCGTATCCGGGGCCGTCGGTGAGTTGCTGCGCTTCTTTGGCGTCCAGCTTCTGGCGCCAGAGCGAGCCGGCCATCGAATAAACGAGTTCCTGCGAATCGGGAGACCAGCTTAGGCTGCTGGGGCCGCCGGTCAATTGCGGAAGATAGAGTTCGCGGTAGTAATAAGGATGCGGCTCATCGATTTGGGGAAGCACCGGCCGGCGTTGCGCCGCGCATGGAAAAGCCGCGATTGCCAGCAGCAGGAACGACCGACCGAAAGTCCGTCGCAAAGATTCCTCCGCGCGCCGCACGCACCAACGCGCCAGCGTGCCGCACTGCATCCTATCGCAAAAATTGAAGGGCGCCTAAATCCGATCAGGCGCCCCCAAGTGTTTCCGGTTTTGTTTGATCAGTGCTCGCGATTACGCCAGGCCGACTTTGGAGAGTGGCATTTCGCGATGGCGCTTGCCGGTGGCAGTGAAGATGGCATTGTACAAAGCAGGCGCAAAGGGCGGTAGGCCCGGTTCACCAATGCCGGCTGGAGGTGCGCTGCTCTGCACAATATGCACGTTAGTCTGGCCAGGCGTGGCACGCATGCGCGCGACCTGGAACGTATCGAAGTTAGCCTGATCGATTACGCCGTTGGTGGCGGTGATTTCTCCATACATGGCGATGCTGGTGCCCATGACCGCCGCGCCTTCAAATTGTTGGCGCACAGTGGTGGGATTCACGATCGTGCCAGCATCGAGCGCGGTATCGACCTGCACAATTTTCACTTGGCCGTCTTTCACTTCGGCTTGTACCACGGTGGCGACGTAGGTCAAGAAGCTGCGATGCACCGCCAGGCCCATGCCGAAACCGTTGCCGAGCTTTTTCTGTCCCCAGGCTGACTTTTCGGTTGCGAGTTGCACCACGCGACGCAGTCTTGCGGTGTCGATGGGGTACTGCTCGTAGTCGCCATCGTAGTTGGTGTAATCCTTGGGCAATTCCGTCTTGGGGATGATCCGATCCGGTCCAATCAGCGCCAGCACATATTCGGGCTGATCCTTTCCGGCGGCACTGGCGAGTTCGCCTACGAAAGAATGAACGCCGAACGAGTGATAGATATTAGCGACTGAGCGCAGCCAACCAATGCGTACGTGCGCCGTTGCGTCACCGTTTTCCGCGCGATGATTCGGAATTGCGAAGGGCACATCGCTGAAGCCCAGGCCAATTTCGCCCGCGTCAGCGGTCTTCGCGGAGGCATCGAAAGTGGAAGCGATTGGCGGAAACACGCTGCGCTGCAGCCACGCGGTCGGCAAACCGTTCGCACCAACGGAAGCCTTGAAATACATCGCAGCGACGGAATGGAAAGTATCGAACTTAATGTCGTCTTCGCGGCTCCAGACAACTTTTACCGGCTTGCCGGTTTTCTTGGAGAGCACCGCTGCTTCGGTGATGAAATCCGGGAAAGATTTGCGACCAAAACCGCCGCCCAGTAGGGTGACGTGTACGGTCACATCTTCTTTCTTGATGCCGAGCGCACCGGCAACCGCTTCCGCAGCACCTTGCGGATTTTGCGTGGCGGCCCAGGCTTCTACTTTTCCATCGCGATAAATGGCCAGCGCGGCGGGCGGCTCCATCGACGCGTGCGCCAACATCGGCGCGTAGTAGCTCGCCTCGATAATCTTTCCGCCTTTGGCGAAGGCCTCATCCACATTGCCGTTTTCGCGCACCACTTTGCCGGGCTTGCGCGAAGCTTCTTCGAGTTCTTTGCGATACGCATCGGACGTCCAGACGCTGTGCTCGCTTTTCGTCCATTCGACTTTCAGTTTCTTTTTGCCCTGAAATGCGGCCCAGGTGTTATCGGCGATAACCGCAACGCCGCCGAGCGCCTGGTAGCCGATGGGAGGTTTGAACGTATCGAGCGTGGCGGTTTGTTTTACGCCGGCAACTTTCAGCGTAACGGAGTCGTCCACATTTTTCACGGTGCTGCCAAAGACGGGCGGGTGCACAACGGAGGCGTAGAGCATGCCATCCATGCGCGTGTCTTGGCCGTACACGGCTTTGCCCGTGGACATATCTTTCAGGTCGTAGGCAGGCTTGGGCTTGCCGATGTAACGCCAGTCGTCTGAAGTTTTCAGATGCAGTTCTTCTTTTTTCGGGACTGGCAGTTTCGCCGCGGTGGCCGCCAGTTCGCCGTAGCCAAGTTTTTTGCCGCTGGCTTTGTGTACAACCGCGTGCGGTTCCGTGGTGCATTCGGATTCTGGCACGTTCCAGGTTTGCGCCGCTGCGCGTACCAGCATCAAACGCGCGCTTGCGCCAGATTCGCGGAGAGCCATCCAGAAGCTGCGTACCGAGTGCGAGCCGTCGGTATCCTGATCGCCAAATTTTTCGTTGCCGGTGGCCTGCACCACCTTGACGCGTTGCCAATCGGCATCGAGTTCATCGGCAACGATCATGGGAAGGCCGGTGCGATCGCCGCTGCCCATTTCTGAGCGATGCGCCACGATAAATGCGGTTCCGTCCGTATCGATTGCCACATAGACGTTGGGCTGGAGGACCGCCTTCGTCATGGGATTGTCGCCCGCGGCGCTTGCGGAGGCTCCGAGAAGAGCAGACGTTGGCAGAATGTGCGCGCCGAGAATAAAGGCGCCTGTGCCTACCATGCCTTTGAGAAATCCGCGACGGCTGACATTTTCGATTTGGATCATCTCTCCACCAGTAAGAAATCGATGAAATCGTTAGAAATTCGAGTAGGACTGACCTCTATCCTACCTGCATTCGGCTATGTTGCAACCCCGCGGCAGAGGGCGGGCGGGTGGATCGCGCGCGAGTTCCCAAAGGTGCTACTGGGTGGCGCAGCAGCAAAAATTGCATCTGGCGAACAAATTCAATCAGCGCGTTCATTCGCATTGAGAAAAGTGCGCGGACACGGCACTCTAGGGTAAGAGGAGTTTCGCTCCCATGCATGAAAATTTGATGCAGCGCGCGATTGCGCTGGCAATTAGCAATGTCACTTCCGGCCAAGGCGGCCCATTTGGCGCAGTAATCGTGAAGGATGGCCACGTGCTGGCCGAGGGAACGAATCT
>DASXLU010000388.1:0-9416 GCA_036496065.1 Candidatus Acidiferrum sp. | reverse complement strand
GTGTTCCTTCCCGAATCCGTCTTATCGACTACCGTAAAGGCGAGAGCGTGAAGTGTACGGCCAAAAGCATTTTTACTGGTTGAACTCACGTACCGCGGGTCTTCATGCAAGGCCGCGTCTGCCAGGAAGCGGGCGGTGCGGCGAGATGTGATTGTTGCCAACTTGTCTCCATAGAGGTTACCGAAGGCCTGCGCTTCCGTCCTTCCAGTCTCGCGGATAATTGCTCTTGGGATTCAGCATTTGGAACCCGACGCCAAACGCGGGGAGCACCAACGCCGGAGGTCCGAAGCTTTGGTGGACATAGATCCTGAACTTGTCAGTCAGTGTGAGAGAACCGCCGCGTGTCACTCGCGGCGGTAAAACACGAAGTGCGTTCAGACTCTTTTGTGCAGCTGCGGGATCCGGCTCCTGCGGCCCCCCTTCGGTCTTCGGAACCGGCGCATCGGGAAGTGTTGCGAATCGAATGTCTGCCCCACCCTGGTTCTCTATTTTGGGGGAAGAGTCCGGGCCGCGGTCGATTCCACTACGGGATCGCTCCTCTTGGGAGAATGTGCATGTTGCGGAAAGCAGCGACACCGCTGCTGCTAGCAACGTAAGGCCACGGAAACGTTTTGTGAGAGGTCGATTGCTCAAGATACTCTCCAGAACAAAAGTATTGGGCCACTGAAAGGTATGCGAATAACGCGGGCAGCGCGGTCGGAAAATGTCAGGTGCCTGCGAGGATTTGTATAGATGTACAAATTGGGATACCGGGCCAGATCAATTTGTCGTATATGTTGAGAGAGAGGCAGAAGGACAATCCAGGGAGCGCGTACGGGTTGATTCTCCAATCCAAAATTCGTGGTTTGAAGAGTCGTCTCCTATTCGTCAAAGTATTTCTGTGGTTTTGGGTGACGGTTCTCGTGTTATTTGCCATTTTCGTCGGCAGTCGCATGATCGGCACGCGGGTGGTTCCGTCCACCGAGGTAATCGCGGCATTCGCTCCAAGGGTCGCGGATGAGGCGGCACAGGCGTATGAGTCCGGAGGTCCACAAGAGTTTGCTAAATTTGAGCGAACTCTGAAGGGAACTAGTCGTCGTGCCCTCTACCTGATCGACGGGGTTGGCAATGACGTATTATCCAGATCAATTCCGACCGACAGTGTTTCTCTAGTGAGGGCAGCACGCAATGACGGGCGCGTAATCGCTCGTTATCGCTTGAATTCACAGAGTGCTTCGTATCGATTTATCTCACCTGCGGGCCATCCCTACGTTCTGCTGCTGCATACACCTCTCGAGTTTCTAGAGAACATCGGTCAAAAGACCTTATTCCTCGGCGGCGTACTGGTTATCGTGACTCTACTGAGCCTTTGGCTGACGCTTCACATCGTTGGTCCAATTCATGGCATTCAATCGGCCGCCAGAAATGTTGCCAAAGGTGACCTGAGCGTTAGAGCACCCATAGATATTGCGAAGCGGCATGACGAATTGGCGGCTCTCGCCGTGGATTTCGATTCCATGGTGGAGCGCATCGGTGCTCTTGTACGTTCCCAGAAAGATTTGTTGAATACTGTTTCGCACGAACTTCGCTCCCCTTTGGCTCGACTCAACCTGTCTATAGCTCTGTTGCGCACCCAATCATCGCCAGAATCGGAAGAGCTACTCGAACGGATGGAACGGGATGTCGAAAGGATTGACGGTTTGATGGGCCAGTTGCTCACGCTGTCGCGCCTGGAATCAGGCATATCCTCGAGCGAAAGGGAAACTGTAAATCTGACTCAATTGGTTCAAGAAGTTGTGGCTGACGGCAATTTCGAGGCAGAGGTGTCTGGAAAGTTAGTACGGCTTGAAGCGCAAAGCGATATCGTGATCGAGAAGGCGGACCAGTATGCCTTGCGAAGCGCATGCGAAAATATTGTCCGCAACGCCATCCGCTTCACACCTTCGGGCACTGCTGTGGAAGTGCTTTTAAAAAAAGAACAAGACAGTTCGTTCCCGCAAGCCTTTCTTTCCGTCCGCGATTGTGGCCCGGGCGTGCCTCAGGAATGCTTGAGTCAGATATTTCAGCCATTCTTCCGTGTGCATCCGAGGCCCGATCGCGCCTCCCAGAGCAGTGGCAACGGGCTTGGTCTTGCGATTGCTTCGCAGGCAATTCGTCTGCACAAAGGGTCCATTGAAGCCTCGAACGTGAGCCCTTCGGGGCTTGCAATTGAGATACGGTTGCCGACAGCTCTATCGTAACGTTCGTCCGTTTTGCACCGGGATCGTACGGAATGGCGTTGCGAATCGCGAATCTGACTTTGGCCCCTGAAACGAACTCTTCCAGCCGCGAGATTATTTTGTTTTAATTTCGCTGAGCGCTTGCGCGAACGTTGTGTCTGCCGCCACGGGCTCAAAATCAGTTCTACTCTCATCTTGATGCTTGTTAATTGTTTTGAGTAGTACGAATCGTCCGGCGATATCGATTTTCTCGACGCTGGTTTTCCAGATCCCCGGCGATAGCTGAACGCGGGTAATGTCCGTGATGCCACCTTGCTCCACATAGCCGATCGCGCCATACCCAAACACCACGCGTGTTCCCAGTGAACCAGAAAGACGTGCTATTCGCTTATCGCGAAGATTGATGAAGACTGTCCCGTTCAAAGCATGCAAAATCCGCTGCTCATAGGTCACGGGCTTAAACTCAGGATTTGGACGAAATGCCACTCTTTCTGACTGCCCCTCCTTGCCCTGATCCTCAAAGACAAACGCCTCGGGAATAATGCGCAACAGTTCTTCGATCTTTTTGTCGTCACTGTCCTGCTGTTTCTGGAGCGCGTGCCTACGAGATGCGTTGTTCAGCAATTGTTGATGCCGGTCGTTCTCTTCTTTGATCTCCGCTGAGGCAGGTGGATGGCCATCGACTGCCAGCAGGTGACGAACCGGAGCATCGACTGTCTCGATTACTTGCTCCCGAATTACATGATCATTGTTGTGGCGCTCCGCAATGTAGGACCACAACGTTCCCTTTTCGCGCTGTTGGAGTTCGTTATCGCATACATCTCTGATCAACTCTTTTGCCGTTTGGGAAGGCAGCGCTGGCGGCACTGCCATGCCGGCTACAAACGCGAGGAAAAGCAACAAAAATATCGATGGCCCCATGACCGTTCATTCTGGCGACCTTGGAGACACAGTGCTGCTAGGAAGAGTGTTTCTCTTGTTAGTGTTTGTAGGCGAGCCAACCTGCAGAGGCGCCGGCTCGGTTCGTTCCTCCACAACTCTCGCGGCTCAGTGATACATGCTGCAAATTCAGCGCACGTGATTTCAAACGCGGGGAAGTAATCTCACACTTTCAGTAATTGGTATCCCCTTCAATTCCTTACATAACGTCGACATTCCCTAGCCGCACTGATCGTTTCGCCCAAGTAGCCTCTGACTAAATTCCTCGAATGCTAGGCGGTCGCTTGCCGGGAAAGCGCCCGAAATTTGATACGAGACGAGGACATTTATGAAACGTAGCGTTGGATGGATTTTACTTTCCTATTCAGTCTTGGGCCTCGCAGGCATTCCCGTGCGAGCACAAGAGACAAAACCCGAAAAGGAGCCTGTGGTTGTTGAGCCCGGCAATGATTTCCGCGCCGCGCTCGAAAAAGGAGTGAGGCTCAGAGCTCCAGGGCAACCCATTACGGCGAAACTGTTAGAACCGGTCTACGCCGGAGAGGCTCTCGCGTTCCCGGCAGGCACGACGATCAAGGGACATGTTTCTGCAATTAGCAAGGCTCCGAAAAGCAAGCGTGCCCGACGGCTCCTAGATGGCGACCTTACTCCGCCTAAGATCGCGCACGTGACCTTCGATCAACTGCTGCTTTCTGATGGAACGACGGTCCCTATTCACAGTGATTCCGCTGCAGGCATTGGCGGTTTGGCGAATTCGAAATACCTTCCCAAGTCGCAGCGTCCTGGAATGCGCCAAAAACTCAAGGGCGCTATGGCGCCGTTGGGGGGACCAAACAAGCTTCAGCGGTTGGGCCAAACGGTTGTAACCGGCCTGCCATACCATCCGGAATACATCGATCAAGGAACCGTCTTTGACACTGCGCTACTCGAACCGGTGACGGTACTTATACCGGTTCAGTCTATGACGGCGTCTTTCGAAGCGAGCGACTATCTGCACCTTCACCTCATGACGCCGGTCAACTCAAGTACGTCCGCGGCGGGCACGGAAATTGAGGCTGTTGTTTCACAGCCGTACTACCAGGCGGATCATCAACTGCTCTATCCGGTGGGAACCAGAATCACCGGTACCGTCGAGAAAGCCTCGTCTGCAGGGTGGCTGAAGAGAAACGGAAGCATCGTGTTTGCATTCCGGACAGTCCAGATGCCGGACGGTTCGACGCGAGATATCCATTCGACGGTCGCGGGCATACAAGCTGAGCGTTCGGAAGGTTTGGACGTCGGCAAGGAGGGCGAACTTCACGCTACGACTTCCAATTTCGCGCGGGTTCTCGCGCCCATTTCACTTATCGGGCCATCGAGAGCAGTTGCAGACTCCACTCTGCAGAAAACAGCATGGTCTCGATCCGGTGAAGGGCGGAGAGGCTTTGGCTTGCTCGGTGCCGGCGCAGCGCAGGCATCTGTAGGCACGGCAATTGGATTTGGATACTTTGGCGCCGCAAAGAGACTTTACGATGCATTCATCACTAAAGGTTCAAACGTCGAACTGCCGGTACACACTCCGATTCTCGTGCGCTTGGATTCCGATGATTCCTCGGTAGCGCGCGCAACGCTCTAGCCGCGATGTGTGCTTGCCTGCTGCGCACTCGGCGATCGAGAAGTGCGAGCCAACGCCTGAACTCATCACTCCCGATGTCATGCCACCTGGGACCCGCTTTGGCGTGGAAGAATTCATCTGCGCCGTCGGATCCCGAGTGGCCCAGTTACTGATGCGGTGGAAAATGGAAATCGATATCAAACTAGCTTCACGCTCGTACCCAAGGGGAACAATCATGAATTCCAACAAAGTGATTCTCGTCACGGGCTCAAGCACAGGGTTCGTCAGGCTGTTCACCGAAACTCTGGCTCGCAATGGGCGAACGTGACTACGAACCCTCACCGTAAACGTACAAATTCTAACGGCATTTTGAGTGTCCATGACTAAGAATGGGTTCGCGACGTAGAAACGCAACTCCCGAAAATGCAATTGAAGGAGACCAGTGTCATGAAGAAACGCATATTCGGCACCGTCATCGGGGTCGCAATCCCTATTCTAGTATGTTGTGCACTTCGGCTCTCTCACCCAGCGAGGGCGGACGGCCGAGCGGGGCCGGATCCTCACATGGCGATGACCAAGCTACGTCCGCTTCAGCCGGGCGACAAAGCACGTGCAGAGGCCATCCTAGCTAATGCGAAAAAGTTCGCGGAGCGCTATCGCGACTACCGCAAGGCTGAAGCTGACGGCTATTCTATTTTTATGCCGGACCAGCACCAAAACATCTATCATTTCGTCCTCCCTGGTGAGAACTCGGATGCAAAGACAGGCGATCTACGTGATCCGCATGTCCTGCTATATACGAAGACTGCTGGTGCGAACGCTGGATACCAGTTGGTCGGTGTTATGTACACCGCTCCTTATGATTCCACGGAGGAGGAATTGAACACACGGGTTCCCCTCTCAATCGCGCGATGGCATATTCACCTCAATCTGTGTATTCCGCAGCAGCCCACGCAGCACGACTGGTTGATGGACGATCCCAAGTTTGGGCTGAATGGCTCGATCAGCACCGCGGAGGCATGCACAGCAGTCGGAGGGCGTTTCTTGCCGCATCTTGCTGGATGGATGACGCACGTTTACCCGTTTGAGACCGAGCCTTCCAAGATTTGGGGCGTCGGCATGGACGACCATCACGGGATGGGACACGGATCGATGCCAGGCATGAAGATGTAAAGTGTGGGATGAACAGAACGGGAATAACCTCCCATGTAGGTCACCCTGCTGGCAGTCGGACTGGTTGCTTTGGGATTATGATCGCCGGGAGGTATTTGTTTTAGTGGTCGCGAAAGAGTCGCATGCAACATCTCAAAGACTCAGCGGAAAACGCAAAGCCACATCTTCTGATTGTCGATGATGATGTTGATATGTGTGAAGTTCTGAGGCGCTATCTGGAGGCGCAGGACTTTGCGGTCGCCGCTGCACACACGGGAGCGGAAGGAATAAAGGCAGGAATCGAGGGTGCGTTCCAATTAATAGTACTCGATGTCATGTTGCCAGATATGAAGGGGTTCGACGTTTTGCGCAGCGTGCGGCAGCGCGCTCGCACTCCGGTTCTGATGTTGACAGCCAGAGGGGACGAATATGATCGCATCCTGGGTTTAGAACTTGGCGCGGATGACTATTTGACGAAGCCTTTCAGTCCCCGTGAACTGGTTGCAAGAATTTCTGCGATTCTCCGCAGGTCTGGCTGGGAATCTGACCAGAAAAAAGAGCCGAGGCCCCCCAAGCTGAAGTCCGGAGATCTAGAGCTGGATTTAGCTGCGCGCATTGTCTGGAAAGCCGGCGAGCCCCTGAATTTAACCTCGGCGGAATTTGATCTGTTGCATATGTTTTTCGAAGCGCCGGGTCAGGTACTTACGCGCAAGAAGCTGGTCGAGCGTGTTCTTGGCCGAAAGTTTTCCCCTTTCGATCGCAGCATCGATTTTCATATCACTAATCTCCGTCGCAAGCTTGGTACGCATGTCGACGGAGCTGAGAGGATTCGCAGCGTCCGAGGCACAGGCTACGTGTATTCTTGGCCGACGGAACATTCCTGATACGCCGAAACGAACGTGCGGCAGACGCATTTGAACCTGCCCGGCAGTGAATGGAGAGCATTGTTAGAAACAGTTGGCCTGTGTCAGAATTTGGCGGGTGAAGGCTCCGCCTGAATCGGAAAAGGCGCTGACAGGGCGCCCGCGCATCCTGATCATAGATGATGATGCGGAACTATGCGATCTGGTGAAACGGTACTTGGAAAGCGAAGGCTTCGCCGTTTCGGTAGCGCATTCCGGCAAACAGGGCATACGCGCGGGACTCAGCGGCGAATACGATCTGATCGTCCTCGATGTAATGTTGCCGGATATTAAGGGGTTCGAAGTGCTAGCTGAGATGAGGCAGCGCAAGCGCACGCCCGTTCTGATGCTGACCGCCAAGGGCGATGAGATTGATCGTGTGCTGGGACTCGAAATTGGCGCCGATGACTACCTTCACAAGCCGTTCAACCCGCGTGAATTGCTGGCTCGCATCACTGCCATTCTTCGACGCTCTCGCTGGCGCTCCGAAGACAACGGTAAACCAAACGTTCGCTCGATCCGGTCAGGAGACATCGAATTGGATCTGGCGGGCCACTCCATCGCCAAATCGGGCAAAGCAGTGCACCTAACGTCCGCGGAGTTTGATTTGCTTTGCATTTTTCTGGAGAGTCCCGGCAAGGTGCTTTCCAGGGAAAATTTGGCGGAACGCGTTTTGGACCGGGAGTTTGCCCCTTTTGACCGCAGCATTGATCTTCACGTGAGTAATCTTCGGCGGAAGCTCGGACCCAATGCGGACGGTACGGAGAGAATCCGCAGTGTGCGGGGAATCGGATATCTTTACGCCTGGCCGCTTTGACCTCGACCCCTGTGCGCGTTCCTTTTAACGCAAATTCAACCTGTCGATCAGGCCAGCGGCCGGGGCATACAACAAACTGACCTCGGCCCATCTCCCTAGTCTCCGCATCCGTACAAATCCTTACTGCCGTTAAACATTTTCCGACCGCACTCCGCGCCGCGCCCGCCTATCGTTTGTTCGCCGGGCATGCATGCACGCAGAAGGGGACTCTTCCGTAAACCTCTTCTGGTAAGAGCAGCGGTGCCGTACGCATCACGGCTCGCTTACTGCACTTACATACAGAGCCGAGGTCTCGGGCGCGACATGCGGCGGATTAGAGCACTTCAATATTGTCGACAAGAAAGGAATCAAGCATGGGAATGTCCGGGGAAACAGCGGCTCGCTGCGACGAGAGCAGGTTGATTCGAGCAGGCCAGCGCGGGGATCGGCAGGCCGTTGAAAAGTTGTTATGTATCTATCGCCGCCAGCTTTTCCGCAGAGCATTGCGCGTGCTGGGCAATGGCGCCGATGCGGAAGACGTCTTGCAGGAAGCAATGCTCTCGGCGTTCCGAGCGTTACCCAGATTTGAAGGGCGCTCGCGGTTCTCGACGTGGTTGACGCGAATCGTGATCAACGCCGCGCTGATGAGGAAGCGTGCGCTGAAGGTGCAAGTCGCAGTTTCTTTGGAGGAAACGAAAGACAGCATGGCGGCGCCGTTATTGGAATCGTTCCCCCGCAGGATCTTGAACCCCGAGGAGGAGTTCGCCAGAACGGAGCTGAGAGAACAGCTTGTCTCGAAAATCGAAGAGCTCTCGCCGTCGCTTCGGGCGGCATTTGTGTTGTGTCAAGTAGAGGGTTATTCGACGAAGGAAACTGCAGCAAGATTGGGACTCACGTCGTCCACTGCCAAGGTTCGCGTCTGGCGTGCCCGACGTCGATTGGCGGCCGCGTTGTCACGTCGTCACTACCGCAGTCGCGTCATTTCCCCCACAAACGTCTGCATTTACTACAGCCGGATTCAAGGAGATTGAGCATGGCCAAAATTGCCCTTTTTCGAGCCGTAGGCCCTGCTGGAAAAAGCATCGCAAATGTCCTTCCTTCGCTTGGCATCTCGTGGGGTGTTGGGCCCGACCGCGGGCGATTTGCCGCCGCGTTCGGAAGCGGCCCTTCAGGATCAAATCTCATCCCCTATTTGTGTATCTCGATGCTTCTGTTCTCAGCCTTGATGTTAGGTGAGAACACCAAAACAGGCGCGCGGACACAAGATCAAGACGTCCAGGTTATCCAAATGACGGCCAAGCAATATGAATTCTCGCCTGCGCAAGTGCACGTCAAATTGGGAATGAAGGTCCAGCTCAAAATTACTGCGCTTGACCGAGAACACGGCATCAAAATCGCGGTTATTCCCGACGGCGCCAAGTCGTCGGCCCTCGCTGGTCTCGAGTTCACGTCGCCGCAAAGCGGCGACGCTTGGAAGCTTAAGAAAGGTCAGGAGACAACAGTTGAATTTATTGCGAAAACTCCCGGAACCTACGAGTTCCAGTGTTCTGTAGATTGCGGGATTCATCATGGGAGCATGAAGGGTCAGCTCGTTGTGGATCAATAACAGATATACAAACGCAATCCCATGATTCTCGAAGAGGGATGCATGGCGAATGCGGAGCGTCCCGTGTTGGGCAGTGGGTCACCTTGCATTCCTCATTTCAAAAAGCTGCGATAGCATGTCCGCTAGGCCAGCATTGAGCTTGGTGCTTCCCGGAGTAATTTGCGGCAATTTGAACGGAGCTACGCCCGTGGACTCACACGCAGTAGCAAACCACCTGAACGAAAAACGCGCT
>DASXLU010000387.1:0-7360 GCA_036496065.1 Candidatus Acidiferrum sp. | reverse complement strand
AACCGGAGGTCCAGGCGACGACTATGTCAGGATTGAACCTGATGGGGAAGATTCGAAGTGAGAGCGAGAGGTGGAGGAATTTAGAACGACGGAGATCGTGACTGCGAATCTTCCCCATCCAATTTTAGCGCCGGGTTGCATGATTGTCAGTACGAAGGCGTACCGTTTTGGATTTCAATTCCCGCAAGTCCCCGCTGGCTAGAAATAGATACCCACTGAGATTTAGAAAAGATGCCCTCGAGTGAAAGTTCGTCGAAGATCAAGGAATAGACTCGCTAGCTCCCAAAATCCATCGGACAATCCAATGGCGAATAAAAAGCGAATATGATATCTTCCTCTAGTGGATGAGCCGCGAAAATCCGCCATCATTGCTGTTTGTGCCTCTATTCTGGCTGCACGAAAGTTGGCTGCCGTCCCGCGCAACTCGCCGGCCTACACGTCGGCCATAGCGGATGCGGTCGCAGATGCAAGACGCATTGTGGAAAGGATTGAGCTTGAAAAGTCGCGCCGGTGAGGACTGTTTGGTCCTGATAACGCATTCGTTTCGTTTGTGCCGAAAGTCCGTCGGCGAGTCAGCGTTTCCGCTTGAGATTAGCGATTTGAGCTTTCAGGGAGGCGATTTCTGCGCTTAAGAGTTTTTGCACTTCTTTGGTACGTGCTTTTTGCTTTTCGCTTAAAGCCAGACAAATCAATAACATAATAACCAGGACCACGAGACAACCGATGAGGAAGTTCGTTGCCCAAGGAGTAGCTACGAAAAGCAGAACACCCACAATTACACACCTACCTGTTCATTCAACTCGTACAAAAGAGAAGGCTTAACTCACGGGCAAGCAATGGACCTGGGAAATCCACTCCGTCAGCTTTACATGTTCAGATGTACAAAAAAGCTCGTTATGTTGCCTGTTTTGGACAGGAATATGACGGATTCCGACCGGTTTTGCGCTCATTTTTAGCAATCTGAAAGAAAGTTTTTATTGGCGAGAACTCTCCGCGGTTTCAGATGCAGATGAACGTCGATGATCGTTCGAAGGAATTTCTATGTAGACGGGACAGTTTATTCGCTACCGAGGAAGGCATAACGGAGGATAAAGAGGACGCTGAGGACCCAGATCAGTGGGCTGATCTCGCGCACTTTTCCGGTACCCACCTTTATGAAGGTGAACGACAACAAGCCGAGACTAAGGCCCGTCGCTATGCTAAAGGTCAGGGGCGTGGCCACGAGCGTAAGGAATGCGGGAAACGCTTCACTGAAGTCGCTCCACTGGATGCGAGCGATAGAGCCGCACATCAGCGCCCCAACAAGAATGAGCGCTGGCGCCGTAGCGTAAACGGGTATGGCTGCAATGAGTGGCGCACAGAACATCGCCATTAGAAAAAGCGCGGCGATCACCAGATTGCCGAGGCCCGTACGCGCACCCGCGGCGACTCCAGCGGCACTCTCGATGTAACTGGTGACCGTCGATGTGCCCGTGAGTGCGCCAAACAGTGTGCCAAAAGCGTCGGCGAGGAGAGCCCGGCTGGCACGCGGGAGTTTTCCGTCTACGAGAAAGCCTCCTTCTTCGCAAACGCCTACCAAGGTGCCGACGTTATCGAACAGATCAACGAAAAAGAAAACGAAGATAAGTTCACCGAGGCCGAGTTTGGTGGCAGAACGCAGATCGAGTTTAAGGAAAGTACTCGAAGGATGAGGCAGAGAGAAAAGATGCTCGGGCCAGTGCGCTAATCCCAGCGGGATTCCCACTAAGGTGATCGCCAAAATCCCGAGAAGGATAGCGCTGCCGATGCGGCGAGCCATTAGAATCGCGATCACGATCAGCCCGATCGCAGCCAAAAGAACTTGGGGGTCAGTCAGTTTGCCGATAGCGACAAAGGTCGCGGGATTGGCGACGATTATTTTTGCATTGCGCATCCCAATGAAGGCGATGAATAAGCCGATGCCTGCTGCTGTGCCGTATTTCAGGCAATCAGGAATGCCATTGACGATTTGTTCGCGCACCTTGGTGAGCGTGAGTAGAAGAAAAAGAAGGCCCGACAGAAAAACGACGCCAAGCGCCGTCTGCCAGGGCACGCCGCGTCCGATCACGATGGAATATGCGAAATACGCATTAAGAGACATACCGGGAGCTAGTGCGATAGGGTAATTGGCCCAAAGGCCCATGATCAGCGTGGCAACCGCGGCCGAGATGCACGTCGCGAATAAAACGCCGTCGACGGGCATGCCTGCCTCAGAGAGAATGCGCGGATTCACCACGACGACGTAAGCCATGGTCATAAAGGTGGTGAGCCCCGCGAGCAATTCGCGGCGGACCGTAGTGTGATTTTCGTCGAGATGAAAGACGCGCTGCAGCAACCTAGAAGTTCTCCATGGATCTTGCAGCCGGTAGCGACGTCACGGCACGAGCACTATGAACCAAAGATGCGGTAGAAAACAAATCAAGAACACGGCTGACCGACCGTGGAAACCTTCATCGGATTAAATAACGCATCACCGGGATGAAGCAATCAAAATGCCGACCTATAGATTTGATTTGTAGAAGCACCATTTTTAATTAAGAACACAACACTCTAATTACGAGGAAGGTCTTGGCGACAGCAACGTCATCGTTTTTCCTGCGGAAAGAAAACGCGGAAGTAAGCAATCAGCGCTCGTATGGTGGCGTCGTCATAGTTAGGATTGCCTGGCATCTCCGCCAATTTTGAAAGTTTTTGCGGATTGCGCACGTAATTGGCGAAATTAACCGGAGAAGTCGCCGCGAACAACGCAATGCCGCCCCAAGTGAGTTTGCCTTTCTGAGGACCTTCGGTTTCCGGACCGTGACAACGCCAACAGTTTTGCTGTGCAATGCGATATCCGGCCTGAACCGTGGGATTTTCCGCAGTGGCCCCGCGCGGCGCTACATCGCTCAGAAGCGTTTGCTCATTTCGAAATTCCAGCCTCAACACTCCCCAGGGGATTTGCGGTTCATCCTGGTGGCTCAGAATTTTGAAGCTCGGAGTGAACTGCGGTTGGGAAATCAGGTAGGGCCGCAGTGAAGCGCCGGAGCCGTCTTTGCTTTTAGGCCAATCTGCAGGAGGCCGGCCATTTATCTCCAGGACCAGCAGCGGATGATGCGCCTGAATATAGGCCTGCGGATAGTGTGCTCGATACAAATCGTCGCAGACCGCAACCACCATCGATTTGTCGCCGTCGCTGGAGATCGCGCGCGCCAAAACGTCGAGACTCACGCCGCGAACTTCCGTAGACCCTTTAAAATTGGAATCATCGCTGACCACGTAAGTGACTTGCGGAAGTCTCAACAAATCTTCGCGCGAAACAAATCCTGCTGCAGCCAGAGGCAAGCCCGACAAGTCGCCTGCAACTTCAAGGTCGAGCAGGGAAGAGCGCTCATGGCGAAGCATCTGCCGCAGGAAATCTTGCGAGTTGGGCTTCGTTTGTGGCTGTGGCGCTTTACGCATGGGGCGACTGACGGCACCCCCGACAAAACCTATAACAATTACCAGCGACAGGCCTAGCAACCGTCTTTGCATGGGACATCCTAACGCACGCAACCATATGCAGAGCGGAAAAATTCGCGTTGAACACGTTCGCTTTTAAAGGCCCGTTGCTACGAAATCATCCTGCGAGTTGGCACGTAGGCCACACCGTCGGCTACTGGGCTTGCTGCGAGCGTTGCCAATACCCATGATGATTGAACCGGCCAATTCCCATCCGGCCAGAACGCATGGCGCAAACTCCCCTCAACTATTTCCAACGAGCGGCAGACCGTAAGTATCTGGTGCCAATTCTTGGGTTGTTGCTGGTGCTTGCGACTGCGATCCTGTACCAGCCGGCAATCCACAACGGTTTCGTTAACTTCGACGATCCTGACTACGTCACGAAAAATCCCGCAGTGCTACATGGAATTTCGTGGCAAAACGTTGTCTGGGCGTTCGGCACCGAAAACCCTGCGGCGAACTGGCACCCGCTCACCTGGATTACGCACATGCTGGACGTGCAGTGGTTCGGCCTGAATCCTGCCGGTCACCATTTCACAAATATTCTCTTTTTCTCGTTAGATGTACTACTGCTCTTCCTGTTTCTGGAACAGGCGACGGGACAAGTTCTTCGCAGCGGGGCCGTGGCTGCGCTCTTCGCGGTGCATCCACTGAACGTAGAGACTGCCGCATGGATTGCAGAGCGCAAGTCGGTCCTGTCGATCTTCTTCATGCTGCTGTCACTCCTCGCGTACGTTTGGTATGCCCGCAAGCCGGGGTACGCCAGGTACGCAGCCGTATTTTTCCTTTTCGCGCTGGCGCTCATGGCCAAGGTCATGGTGATCACGTTGCCCTTCGCCATGCTGTTGCTGGACTACTGGCCGCTGCAACGCTACGCCGAAAGCCACGAAGGTCAGGTGTCGCGGCAAACTTTGCGGCAATTTCGCGCATTATTCGTGGAAAAAATCCCCTTGTTTTTCCTTTCTATAGCAGCAAGTTGGATGACCCTGCGCATTCATCATAAGGAAGGCGCTTTGAGCGCGGTGTTGCCGCTATCGTGGCGGGTCAAGAACGTTCTGTTTTCCTATGTGGCATACGTCGGAAAAATTGTATGGCCAGTGCGCTTGGCTGTTTTTTATCCACATCCCGAAAATTCTCTGCCCGGGTGGAAAGTGGCAGCGTCTGCCGCACTTTTGATCGGAGTAACTTTGGTCGTGTTCAAATTCCGGCAGAGGCGGTACCTCTTGATGGGGTGGCTTTGGTATGTGGGAATGCTCTTCCCGATGATCGGGCTGATACAGTCGGGACGCCAGGGGATGGCGGATCGCTACGTTTGCCTTTCGTTGATTGGCGCCTTCATCGCTGTAGTTTGGCTGGCCGGCGACCTCGCATCGCGGTTCCATGTGCCTGACGCAACGGTAGCGGTCTTATTCGTCATTCTTTTGTGTCCCTCGATCTATCTCACGCGCGTTCAGATAGGTTTTTGGCAAAACAGCTACACGCTTTTTGCGCATACGCTGCAAGTAACCAGCAACAACGGTCTAGCTGAAAATAATTTTGGAAGCGCTCTAATGGAAATGGGGCAAGCGCCGCTGGCACAACCTCACCTAGAGGCTGCCGTTCGTCTGATTCCATCCATGGCCTCTGCGCATTACAACTTGGGGATCGCGCTCCAGGGTCAGAATCGCTTGAGCGACGCCGCCAAACAGTATCAACTGGCGATAGCGACTTCCTCCGACCGTACGGAAATTGCACAGTCGCACAACAATTTGGGCGCAGTCTACCTGCAGGAAAAAGACCTGGGCGCTGCAAAGGCCGAATTCAGCGCGGCCATAGCCATGAATCCATCCGAAGCCAACAGCTTCCTTGGTCGGGGCATGATTGAGCAGCAAGGCTGGGACTACGATGCTGCGGTCGCCGACTTTAGGAGCGCAAGCGAAATTGCTCCATCGCCACTGGCTTACTTCTGGCTGGGACGGGCACTGGAAGGTAAAGGCCAGACCCGCAAGGCGGAAACCGCTTACGCAATGGCGCTGCAATTAGCGCCGAATATGTCGGAAGCACGGGCGAGATTAGCGGTCCTACGGGCTAGCGCAGGCAAGTAGGTGGTCGCCACAACGCGACGATGAGTTGCACGATTCGGGCGCGGGCGCGGACTAATTGTGCCGCAAGGAAACAAACGCAAACATTCCGAGCCTAGACATTTGCGATTCCAGCAACTTCTCCATTCCCGCCCAAGCTGGATGAGTGAAGCCCGGCATCAGATTACGCATCGCGACACCGCCCGAAACCAGATAACGCAACGGCATGAACGGCCGTATACGTTCAATCGCGAGTTGCGGGAACAAAGATTGAAACTTGTCGCGGTCGCGTACAAATAAAATCCACGGTAGCGCGCCATTGGCCCCCGAAAGCGGCCCTTCCGCCGCAAACGACCAATCGGGAGCGTTGGGCTGAAAAGGCTCATGATGAAGGTGGGTGTACACGAATTTAGACCACCACGTCACCCACGGTTCGATCATCAGAATCTTTCCTCCAGCACGCAGGCACCGCACCGATTCGGCGAAAAAGAGCCGCGCATTGGGAATGTGGTGCAGCACATTGGTCATCACCACGGCGCGCAGCGAACCGTCGGCAAAGGGCAATCGTTGCGCATCCAGCACCATGCTCGCACCCGGACACGTAAAAACCTCCGAGGTGATTAGGCCGGGAATGAACTTGGCGCAATACCCCGCGCCGGAACCGAGTTCCAACACCTGCCCTTCTCCATCGGGCAGTTCACTTTGCAGCATTCGGTACCACTCGTCGTAAATCGCTTTCAGAAATGGCTTCGAAGCAATGATCTGTTTGCGAAGTTCGGTGGTAGAAGGATCGTCCAGATCGAGAGACGCGGTGAGGGGATGAGCGAGGATGCGACGAAGCAGAGCGCCTGCCAAGAAGTCTATCCTCCCAACCGCAGCCACGCGTGCCAGCAAATATTCAGCATGCGCAGTCCGTTGGAAATGACCTTGGTCATTTTTGTGACGCCGTGAATCCGCTCCTGATAGTGCACTGGTATTTCCAGGATTTCGAGATTGAGCTTGCTGGCGCCAAACAGCAATTCATAATCTCCCCACATATCCTTGATGCCCCAACTTCCCAGCGACGATTCCAGGCGTAGCCAATCCTTGTGCCACAGCACTTTCGTGCCACACAGCGTATCTTTGATGCGCTGATCTAACAAAAACGAGAAGACTGCGCCGAAAAATTTGTTGCCCGCATAATTGGCGGTCTTCATGGCGTTTTGCTGCATGGGATAGACGAGGCGGCTGCCGTTGATGAAGCTTCCGTTGCCGTGTACCAGCGCGCTTAAGAATGACGGCAGTTCTTCAGGCATCACGGTGAGGTCGGCATCCAGGATCATCAGCACGTCGCCGCGCGCCGCACGGAAGCCAGTCCAAACATTTTCGGCCTTACCAATTCCAGGGCCATCGATCAGGCGAATCTCTTTCTCTGGATAAAGGTCCTGCATCCGGCGAACTTCCGATGCTGTTGCGTCAGTCGATTTATCGTCGCAAAAAAGAATCTCGGTTTGCCGGCCCATGGGAGGAATACGCTCGACCGCAGGCTGAATGTTGGAGGCCTCGTTGCGGCACGGCACGATTACGGAAACCGTGACGTCGTCTTCTTCTACCGGCTTTGGGATTGGACGGGCCACCATCACTTGCATCAGGCACAGTCGGCGCAGGCCCGGCAGCTTCGCCACGAAATCGTTCAGAACAGTCGAAAGCAGCGGAATATATTTCGGGAACAACATCAACCGATGTTTGCGCACGAGGCGGAATCCCGCGATGCGCAGAAAACCACGAATGTCGTTTTCGCTCACCCAATTGGGCTCAACAAA
>DASXLU010000386.1:0-3119 GCA_036496065.1 Candidatus Acidiferrum sp. | reverse complement strand
CATGCGGGAGACGAGATTGCGGTGTTCACGCAAGCACGACTGCCGCAGGTCTACCGAGACGCAGGCGCATTCGACCGGCGCGCCTTCCTCGCGGACCAGGGCATTCATCTGCAGGCTACGCTGCGATCCAGCAAATTGCTTGCGAAGATCGGGACACTGCCGCCCTCATTACGCACGCGCCTCGCTCGAGTTCGAACTCGTCTGCGAGAAACGCTCGACGCGCAGTTCCCGGGCGCGCCCAAGGTGGCAGGCATTCTACGAGCAATGCTATTGGGAGACCGTAGCTTTGTGGAGCGCGAGGAATCGCTCGACTTTCAGAAGACTGGAACATTCCACGTTCTAGTCGTAGCCGGACTGCACATTGGCGCGCTGGCCGTCTTCTTGATTTGGCTATCACGCAAACTTCGGTTTCCTCCGTCAATATCGACAGCACTCTTTCTAGTGTGTCTGGCTTCCTACGTCGCCGTCGTGGAACAACGCGCACCGGTTCTCCGCGCAGGCCTGATGGCTGCGATCGTGGTAATCGGCGGATTTTTCTACCGGCGGCTCGAATTGCTGAACTCAGCGGCGCTTGCCGCGCTGCTCTTGCTCATTGCGAATCCAACATTACTGCGGGATACAAGCTTCCAGTTATCCTTTCTGGCGATCGGATGCATCGCCGGCATTGGTGTTCCGTGGATCGATGAGCGAGTACAGCCTTACGTTCGCGCGCTACGGCATTGGCGCGATGTAAGCCGAGATCGTTCCTACACGCCGCGCATGACGCAACTCCGGCTGGATATTCGTGACGGAATGCGGCTTTGCGGTTCTATTTTTCCAGCGAACCTAACCACGCGAGCCCAGGACGCTACCGCTCGCTTCGTTGGCGCTGGATTTCGCATTGCAGAACTTTTCGTGCTGTCCGTCATTCTGCAGGTTGGCATGTCACCTCTGATGGCCGGCAGTTTTCATCGGATTTCACTGCTAGGTCCGTTGGCTAACCTTGTGGCTGTGCCGCTTGTAGGAATCATTGTGCCGCTCGGACTCTTTAGCCTCGCGACCGGGCTAATAGTTCCTCCGCTTGGTCGAGCGCTGGGATATCCGCTCGCGTGGCTAGTCTCGCTACAAAGTTCTGCAGTGTCATGGTTCGCAAATTTGGGCCACAGCAGCTACCGCATTCCAGGGCCTCCTGGATGGATTGCACTAGCGTTTTTCGCGGCGCTGATCGCGGTTGCGTTGATTCTCCGTCTGGGAACAAGCCGGAATCGCTGGTTGTTTCCCGTCACCCTGGCTTTTCTCGCAACAACGACTCTAGTCATTGCCACTTATCCCTTTCGTCCGCAGGCCACGCGAGATGCCTTGGAGGCAACCGTGCTGGATGTGGGGCAGGGCGATTCGATTCTGGTGGTCTCGCCGAAAGGCAGCACGTTGCTGATCGATGGAGGCGGGGCGTTCCAGGGATTTCGAGGGCGCCAAGAACACTCAGGCCCCGACCCGGGTGAGGACGCCGTGTCGGCGTACTTGTGGTCACGCGGCATCCGAAAACTGGATGCTGTAGCTTTGACACACGCGCATCAAGACCATGTAGGAGGGCTGACCGCAGTGCTACAGAATTTTCAGGTCTCGCGGCTTTTGCTCGGAAGAGAGACAACCGCGCCAGCGATGATCCACCTGAAAGAATTAGCGGCGAAGCTGAATGTTCCTGTCGAATATGAAACCGACCGCAAACTTTTCAACTGGGATGGCGTGGAGGTAGAAATTCTTTGGCCTCACGCTGCGCCCGAAGACGTAGCGCCTTTGGCGAAGAACAATGATTCCCTCGTGGTGCGGTTACGCTACAAAGAACGCACGATGCTGCTGCCTGGCGATGCGGAAAAACAAGTGGAGTACACAATGTTGAATGAAGATGACCTCAGCGCCCTCCATGCAGACGTGTTGAAAGTCGGCCATCACGGCAGCAAGAATTCGACCATGCCGGAATTCTTGAGTGCGGTAAATCCACAAATCGCGATCATTTCAGCCGGCGACGAAAATCCTTACGGACACCCAAGTCCGGAGTTATTGAGCCGCCTCGAAGACAGCAAGGTACGCATTTTGAGAACGGATCAACAGGGCGCAGTGCAGATTTTGACCGATGGCCACACAATACACGTCAATTGCTTTGTTGCGTGCGATCCGCCGCTCGTGGAATTAAGCCGTATGCAAGCGCCAGATGATCACCAGCGCAATCAGTAGAAGCAAAAAGCCAAAGGCCGCCTGGTATTCGTGATTTTGCTTGTATTGTCCCCAGGAAAACGCACTATCTCCCGGACCTGAGTGTGCGCCCGCGGAAAGCCGCGGAAAGAAAAGCGGAACAGCTTGGGCGTAGGAATCGAAGGCAGCGCCGTGTTGCTGACGCAGTTCCAGCTCTTCGCGACGCATCACCATGGTGTAGACCAACGCAAAATAAACTAGCAGAATCGCGGTAGACCACCACGAGTGCATAGCCAGCGCCGTGCCCAGCGTGAGGATCGCGCTGCCAAAGTACAAAGGGTTGCGAGTGTACGCGTACGGTCCCGTGACAGTGAGCACCGTCTGTTTCCGCAAGTAGCCTGCAGCATAAGCTCGAATCGCCAGTCCGATTGCCCCGACGATTGCGCCCAGCAGAATGGATTGCGGAGTCGGCTGCGCCAGCCAAAGGACCACGACAGCCAGCAGGTACCCGATGCGCACGCGCCAGCGTGCAAAGAAGTCGAGCGCGGTCACTGATGAACCTGCAAGCGCTGCACGACCGCGTCGAAGACTTCATCCACCGAAAGCTCCAGCAGCGATGCTGCGGTTTCTCCAGAACGTTCGTACGTAGTGTCGGCCGAAGCGCTCCGCAACGTTGTGGGTTGAGGAGGGTATGGACCGTTGCGGGCGGGGTCCGTGGGGCCAAAGAGCGCGACGGCCGGAGTGCCCAAGGCTACGGCAAGGTGCAGCGGGCCAGTATCACCGCCGACGATGCACATCGCATTGCGTAACAGAGCCATGAGCGGGCAAAGTTCTCCGTTATAAGCAATCGGATTGGCGTCGCCGCTCGCCTGTTGCACACGAGCAACCAGCTCTTCCTCGCCCGGGCCGTAGTTTATAACGCAGCAAACCTGAAGTTCTTCGCGTAT
>DASXLU010000385.1:0-6028 GCA_036496065.1 Candidatus Acidiferrum sp. | reverse complement strand
GAAGCGGAATCATTCCAGAGACACGTCGGCGTGGTCTGCGTCATTTCATGCAGTGGACTCTTGAATGTTTCGCGTGCGGGAGACTGCGCCATAATTACCTCCAACAGCCAAGCGATTGTCAGCGTGCCAACGCAGCTTGCGATAAGCTGCAGGGCCTCGACTGCAGATGAGAGTTTTCTGCTGCCACCGCGATCTCGAGTGCCTTCAATCCATCATCACCTGTAACGCGCGGAGCCTTGCCGGCGAGAATTGTTTGCACAAAGTCACGAACTTCCGCCAGGTACGCGTCCGCGAATCGCGTAAGGAAATGATCCGCTATTGGATGTGTGCTGCCATGCGCGGCGAGAAAAGTCACGGGCGCTTGCTGCAAGGTGCCCACAAACAGAGAGCCCTTCGAGCCGATAATTTCGGTTCTTACGTCATATCCGTAGATGGCTTGGACGTAGGATTCCACGTTCCCGATGGCGCCTTCCACGAACTTCAAATTCACCACGCTGGCGACCACGTCTCCGTATTTTGCCACCTCGGGACGGATCGCCACGGTCGTGTAAGCCTGGACTTCCGTGACTTCATCCTGCATTAGCCATCGAGCAAGGTCGAAATCGTGGATCGTATTATTGTAGAAAACCATTCCGTTCACGCCGGACGCATAGGCGGCAATTGGCGGTTCGTCCTTATCGCGCCCGACCGATTTGAAGATTAGAGGCTTGCCGATATCGCCTGCTTCGATTCGTTTGTACGCGGCGGCGTATCCGGGATCGTAACGGCGCATGAATCCGATTTGCAGGCGAACACCCGCGCGCGCGACTTCATTCAGGGCCGCCTTGGCATCGGTGAGGTTCAGCGCCAACGGTTTTTCGCACAGGATATCTTTGCCCGCCTTGGCTGCCTGACGAATTGCCTCGGCATGAAATTTGTCCGGTGTGGCGATTAACACGGCGTCGATGTCTTTTTGCTGGAGCATTTCCTCGAAGTTGGAGTAGGACCTGTCGATTTCAAGCTCGGCGGCGACCTGAGCAGCTCGCGACGCCGCTACGTCCGCGATCGCCACGAGTCGCGCTCCCGACACCAACTGCCGCAGGTTCTCTGCATGGCGCTTGCCCATCTCTCCTACGCCCAAAACGCCTACGCCAAGCTTAGCCATGTAAAAACCTCCGGCGGAATCTTAGCGCTTTGAGGAAATAATTAAAACAGGAAGTTTTGCCCTCGAAGGCTGGGCATAGCCGCACTTCACATATCATCAATCCCTCCGCACCTCGAAAATGCCGCGAATACCATGATAAACTGGGCATCGTTGGCATATGTTAGCCTTCTACTTGATCGTGTCGCGGCCTATTGATAATTGTGCTCGCAGCCCAAGATCGCCGGAGTCTAACTAGACGAGTTGTTTTGCATGCGCGAAAGCCATAACCGCTTAGAGCAATAACTCTTAGCGATTAGGCGAAATGACTGATGTTTTCCGAACATCGCATTTCCTGATTCACGGAAGGTAAGGTACACTCACGGCATTTCCATGCCCACGAAACGAAAAAGCGCCGCGCCGAAAAAAGGGAAGGCCGCGAGTATTTACGACGTTGCTCGAGAATCCCGTGTGTCGGTTTTCACGGTATCGGCAGTCGTCAACAACAAGAGCCACGTTGGCAAAAAGCTGCGCGAGCGCGTCGAAGCCGCGATCCGCAAACTGAATTACAGGCCAAACTTGTTGGCCAGAAGCCTCGCCAAACAAAAGACGCACACCATCGGCATGATCGTTCCCGACATCGCCAATCCATTTTTCCCGATGGTGGTCCGTGGAGCGGAAGATGCGGCGCAAAAGCGCGGCTACAACCTCTTGCTTTGCAACAGCGACGATACGCAGGTTAAGGAAGAGAACGCGCTCGAACTGCTGCTGTCAAAGCGGGTAGATGGCATTCTCCTGACCAAAGCGATCTGCGACATCAGCCCATCGATCTTTCAGATGATACAGGAGATGAAAGTCCCCATCGTGCTGGTCATGCGCACCTATCCGAAGATCTCGAAGGACGCGATCATCACAGACGATTACCAGGGAGCTTACGAGGCGGTATCACACTTAGCACGCGCAGGCCGCAAAAGAATCGGCCTGATAGGCGGTCCTCTCAAGGTGAGCAACGGCAAGGCTCGATGGGAAGGGTTCCACGACGCCTTGAAGGAAAATGGATTGCCTTTCGAACCGGCACTGGTAATTGAAGGTGACTATAGAATGGAGTCGGGCTACCGAGGAGGCAATCTGCTGCTTTCCCACCGTCCGGACGGCGTTTACGTGGCCAACTACCTGATGACCGTGGGCTTCCTGAAGGCTGCAGAGGAAATGGGATTGCGCTGCCCCGAAGACTTCGGCCTGGTCAGCTTCGACGATTACCCTTGGCTCGGTATATTTCAGCCAAAGTTGACCACCGTCGAGCTGCCGAAGTATCAGTTGGGGATGGAAGCAGCCGAACTGCTCTTGGACCGCATCGCTGGCAACAGCGGCCCCACCGTTCTCCGCAAGTTGTTGCCAGAGCTTCGCGTGCGTGAGTCTTGCGGTTTCAAGATGCTGGGCGCCCGAAACAGCGTCAAGTAATCATCCTCTGATTCCTTGTAGTAACCTGCAATCGTTTTTGCAAGCTTCCCGTCTAATCACTCGTCGTTCATTCAAATCATTTCCGCTCAATTGAAAATGTGGATGGCACAACTTATTGGGTCAAACCGCTATTGCCAGTGCATGGGACGAGAGCCAAAAAGCGCTTGACAAACGGTGTTTCCTGAACTAAAAGCGCTTAGCAAGAAAGCAGTTTTTGCCGTGTTTCGCAACCTACTCAAGCGGATTAAAGTCCGCCGGCAACCCAGGAAGACTGGCAAGCGCCGGTGCAACCCGAAGCGGAGTGGAATTCGGGGCGTCGCTTTTCGAGGGCCAGACTTGACTCGTACTCATACTGAAAATAGAGGGAGATTCGGCATGAACGCACGATATCTCGCAAATATTGCGAATCAAGACGGGGCTTATCCAAGCCGGCAGAAACTCGCCGCCTATATATTCTTTGCTGGCTTCGCCATCCTGCTGATTTTGTCTCCTGTGCTGTATGCCAGCGTCACCGCCAGTATTTCGGGAACTGTGACTGACGCTAGCGGCGCTGCTGTAGTAGGCGCGACGGTTACGGTCACCAACGTCGAGACTGGCGTTGGCACAACGCAACAAACGAACGGCCAGGGATATTATTCCTTCCAGGTTTTGCCGGTAGGGAAGTACACGATCAGCGTGCAGCAAAAAGGCTTCAAGGAATATCAACAGACCGGCTTGGTTCTCGACGTCAACCAAGCTGCCGTCGTGGACGTGACATTGCAAGTAGGCCAATCTACGGAGAAGATCGAGGTTTCGAGTGCGGCGCTTCAGGTCGACACGGCGAACACGCAAATGGGCGAAGTCATCGAAGGAAAAGAGATGACCGACGTCCCGCTCGTAACAAGAAGTTATACCGACTTGTTGGCTCTTCAGCCCGGAGTGGCTGCTTCGTCTTCCGGTATGAACGGAGCTTTAGGCGGCTCCTTCACTTCCGCTGGCTTCTCGCCGCCACTAGTGTCTGGTAGTTTAAATGCCGGAGCGGTATCCGTGAACGGGATGCGGGAAGCGGCCAACGGCTTCATCTTGAACGGCATTCTCGTGCAAGAAACCGGATTTTCCGGCGCAGGTGCCATTCCCAATCTTGATTCCATCGCGGAATTCCGAATCCTCACGAACAACTTCGACGCGGAATACGGCAACTATAGCGGCGGACAGATTAACGTTATCACCAAGTCTGGTACCAACAATTGGCACGGCAATGTGTTCGAATTTCTGAGGAATACTCATCTCGATGCAGCCAATTATTTTGCTCAGGGCCAGCGAGGCGATTACCACCAGAACCAGTTTGGCGGCACGTTCGGCGGCCCGGTGAAACGCGACAAGATATTTTTCTTTGCCGACTATCAGGGTAATCGTCTGATCCAGGCCGTGACGCAGAACTTTACGGGTGCGCCTACTGCGGCGACCGAATCAGGTAATTTTTCGGGAATCGCGCAAAGTCTCCTCGGCAGCAAGGTCCTTGGCACAGGTTGGGCTCAACAATTATCCACGCAGCTCGGCCAGACGGTCACGGTCGGAGAGCCTTATTACACTGCCAACTGCACCAGTCCCTCCCAGTGCGTCCTGCCGAATGCGCAATTGCCGACAACCGCATTTTCGCCAATCTCCAGTAAGCTTCTGCCGAGCATTTTGCCAGCCAATGGCGCCATTTCGCCGAATGGAACCGGCACGTTCTCCTCGAACGCAGGCAAAATCGATTTGAATGACAACAAATTCAGCGGTCGAGTCGACGCCAACACAGGTTTGGGACTTCTCTCTGGCTACTATTATTTCGATCGTTTTGACCGCATCGATCCCTACTGGCAATCGAATGCACCTCTCTACCCTGGTTTCAGCGTCGATAGCAAAGGCCAGACGCACAACATCAACCTGGGTGACACAAAGACCTTTGGATCCGCATCTGTGAACGAGTTTCGCATCGGCTACTTCCGGTTGGACGCCAAGTTCAATCGGCCGCTGGGCGGAACCGGCACGACGCTGGCTAATCTCGGATTCGCATCCGGCCAAGGTGGTGCTCCTGGCGTTTTTGTAGGAACGCCAAGTGTTGAGGGCATTCCGGAAATCGATTTCAACAACTTCGTCATCGGCGTCCCCAGTCGACCCAATCAGTTGGTCGAGAACATCTATCAGATTCTGGACAACTACAGCCGCGTTTTCGGAACTCACACCATCAAGTTCGGTGGCCAGTATCACTACAATCAGCTCGAGGAGAACTTGTCCAACGTGGCCAACGGCAATTTCTTTTTCGGCAGCAACTTCAGCGGTCAGCCTAGCGAAACCGGCAGCGACTTCGTCGACTTCCTGCTTGGCGCTCCTAGCCAGTTCGTGCAAGGGCAGTCTTATCCTTCCTACGGACGGAATTTTTATTTTGGTTTATACGCGCAGGATAGCTGGCGCGTTAAGTCGAATCTTACTTTCAACTACGGATTGCGTTACGACGTGAGCGCACCATGGCACGAGAAGTTCAATCAAATTCAAACATTGATCCCCGGCGAGCAATCGGTGGTCTTCCCAGGCTCTCCGGTTGGTTGGGTATTCCCCGGCGATCCTGGAGTTCCGAGTTCGTTGGCGCCCACGCGCTGGAACAATTTTGCTCCACGCTTGGGCCTTGCCTACTCGTTCGGAGATCACGACGGGCTTCTCGGAAGTATTGTGGGCAAGCCCGGGAGCACCAGCATTCGCCTTGCTTGGGGAATGTTCTATACCTCGTTCGAAGGCGCAACCGACTTCAACGAAATTGGCGACGCCCCGTTTGGTAATTACACGGGACAGAGCGAGCCCTCCTTTGCGGCACCTTTCATTCCTCGTGGCGCAGGAAGTTGTGGAGCAAATCCTTGTACCAATTTGTTCCCTGTACCGCCTCCGCCAAAGAATTTTTCTGCCAAGAATCCAGCATCCGGTTCTCCATATGACAATCTGACGGAATTCTATGGTGCTTTTGGCACCATCGGCAGTTCGCCCGCGTTCTACAATAAGAACAGGCTGCCCTACGCGGAAAACTATGAGGTCTCCGTCGAACGGCAACTCACGCCCGCTGATTTAATCAAGGTGAGCTACGTGGGTACGCAGGCTCATCGCCTTCTAGCGTCGGAATCCGCCAATCCGGGAATTCCTTCGTTGTGTGTGTCGCTGCTCGCGGCCGGTTGTGGACCGGGCGGCGAGAACAACATTTACACCTTGAATGGCGTAACCACCGCTGGTACTCGCGGCCCATTCAGCGCACCGTATCGCAACACGCCGGTCAACGGCTCGTTCATCGTTCCGTTTGGTAACGACTCGTACTTCATCACTGGCGGATATTCGTCCTATAACTCCGCGCAACTTAGCTGGCGGCACACGAGTCATCGGATGCAAACACTACTTGGCTACACCTACAGCAAGTCGCTCGATAATTCCTCGGGCTACGGT
>DASXLU010000384.1:0-3250 GCA_036496065.1 Candidatus Acidiferrum sp. | reverse complement strand
CCGCCCCAAGGTTCTGGACGTAAATTCAGCGGTACTAGAACTTCACCGGCGTCTCTCTCAATCTAAATCCCAAGTACAACGCATTTCGTCTTTGCACAGGCCGCCTCCTCTTTAGGAGGCCGGGGCTTCAGCCCCGGCATTACGGTTCTTCTCTCAACCGGGCTTTAGCCCCTGAAGTCTCGGAGCTATATGCTGAGTTCCGCCTGGCGATCCATCTTCGCCAAGTGGTAATGAAAAATTGTCTTGGATACGTAGATGGCCGTGAACACATTGGCAATCAAACCAATCGTCAACGTAATCGCAAATCCGCGAATCGGGCCAGTTCCAAAAATGAACAGGAAGAACGCCGACACCACCGTCGTTACGTGCGTGTCGATAATCGTCAAAAACGCTTTGCTAAACCCGGCTTCCACCGCGGCCGCTGCGGACTTCCCATTCCGCAATTCTTCACGAATGCGTTCGAACACCAGTACGTTCGAGTCTACGCCCATGCCGATGGTCAGGATTACGCCGGCAATGCCCGGCAAAGTCAGCACCGCGCCAAACAGCGCCAGCGCCGCCAGCAGAATGATCAGGTTCAGAATCAACGCCAACACGGCGTTCACGCCTGACAGCCGGTAGTAGAACACCATGAACACCATCACCACCAGCAAGCTCAACACCGACGCCTGTACGCCGTGGCGAATCGAGTCCGCTCCCAACGATGGCCCCACGGTGCGCTCTTCGAGATACTTGATCGATGCGGGCAGCGCACCGGCGCGCAGCACCAGAGCCAAATCGTGCGCCGATTCCTGGCTGAAATTTCCGTCGATTCTTCCCTGGTCGTCGATGCGGCTCTGAATCACCGGCGCCGAATACACCTTCTTATCCAGAACGATAGCCATCTGCCGGCCCTTATTCTGTTCGGTGAATGGACCAAAACGCCGCGCGCCATCGCTCGACAGCACAAACTTGATTTGCCACTGGCCCGGCATGTCCGGATTGCGATCTTCCGTGGCGCTGCGCAGATCGCGTCCGGTAACCGCAGGCGTGCGGCTCAGCACGTACCAGTTCTCGCCAGTGTCTTGGGGATTCTGCGCGTTGCGCGTTTCACTGCGCCCGCGCACCACTTCCGTTCCCGCCGGCAAAATTCCACCATGCGAGCCCAGGGCCGCCGCTTCCGATGGATACGGATTAGGATCTTCCACCAGCCGCAACTCTAGTTGTCCGCCCGCCTGAATCACCTGCTTGGCGCGCGAAGGATCGCTTTCACCCGGTAGCTGCACCAGGATTTCGTTGTCTTGCCCCGCGCGGCCACGCCGCTGAATCGTTGGTTCCGTCAAGCCCAGTGCGTTGATGCGGCGCTCGATCGTTTCCAGCGACTGCTGCATGGTGTTTTCTTGAAGCTGCGAAATGATGCTCGGCCGCAGTGTCAACAGGTATGCGCTGGGATCGCCTGGCGCCGGGCTCAATTCCCACGAACCCTCGTACTGCTCATGAATAATGTCGCGGAACTGCGCGAGCTGATCGGACGCCACGTTGCGCACCACGATATGCGTGTCGTCCACGCGCCGTACTTCGTCGTAGTGAATATTCTTCGAGCGCATCAACGTGGTCAGCCGGTCCACCGTCTGATCCGTTTCTTGCGCGATGGCTTCCTGCACTTGCACCTGCAGAATCAGGTGCGTGCCGCCTTGCAGGTCCAGTCCCAGTTTGATCTGGTGCGCGAAATTATCTTTTAGCTGTGTCAGCGATGTAGGGAACGTCGGCAGCCCGACAACAAAATAGATGCACAACAAAACTACAACCGCAATGAACAACATTTTCCACTTCAGATTAGGGTTCATGGTTTAGGAGGTCATGCGCGTTTTTTGGCGGGCAGGGGCGTTACTTGGCATCGTCCGATGCCTCCACCTGCGCAATCGCCGAACGCGCGACGCGAATTTTTACCTGGTCGGCGATCTTCAGGATTATCGTATCGCCGTCAATTCCATTGATCGTGCCGTAGATGCCCGCGGTGGTGATTACTTTGTCTCCATTTTTAATGGCAGACAGCATCTCCTGCACCTTCTTGCGTTGCCGCTGTTGCGGCATTATCACCAAAAAATACATGATGCCGAACATCAGTACGAGAGGGATCAAAAAGCCGCCAAGACCCGCACCTGCACCGGCCTGCATCCAAAAAAAGACTGCCAAATTCATGTTTGCTTTTTCCTACCGTACCCTTCCGGAGCGATTGCATCCCTGACCGAGAACAACCAATTCCACTATTTTCCAGGCTTGAGAGAAAAAAATCCAGACGCGGGCAACATTTCCCGCTAACCTGCCCGCCCGATTCTCGTTCTGAGACTCGACCTACTGCGGGTTGCCACGGCTCCGCTAACGACCTGCTTCCGCCGGGGACTGCTCGCTTCAGGCCGGCCCCGCCGCATAGCGCGCGTGCAGCTCTGTCGCGAATTTCGCGAGATGTCCAAAAGTGATAGCCTCTCGAATCTGCCTCATTATGTCAAGGTAAAAGTGGACATTGTGGTGTGTCGCCAGTATCGCTGCAGTGATTTCTCCCGCATGAAACAGGTGTCGCAGGTACGCTCGCGTGTAGCGCTTGCACACGCTGCACTGGCAACTCGGATCGATCGGATTTTGGTCCGCAAGGTATCGCGCGTTCTTGATCAACACGCGCCCTTCGCTTGTGTACAAGCACGCGTGCCGCGCCGCTCGCGTCGGCAACACGCAATCCATCATGTCGATCCCTCGCGCTACATAATCCGCGATCTGCTCGGGCCTCCCTACTCCCATCAGATATCTTGGACGATCGGCAGGCAGCAGCGCTGTGACCTCTGACGCCATCTCGCAGGTCACTTCGTGCGGCTCGCCCACCGCCAACCCGCCTACCGCGTACCCCGGAAAATCCAGTTCCAGCAATTGCCGCGCACTTTCGCGCCGCAAATCCGCGAACGTCGCTCCCTGCACAATCCCGAATTGCCACTACGGCAAATCTCCATTCCGGCTCGCGCATTCCAGAAAATATTTTCGCGCCAGCTGCGCCCAAGCCGTCGTGCGCTTCATCGCCGCTTCCGCAACCTCGCGCGGCGCCGGCGTCTCAATGCATTCATCCAGCACCATCGCAATATCCGAACCCAGCGCCAGTTGAATCTCCGCCGCCTTTTCCGGCGTCAGCAAATGTTCGGAACCGTCCAGGTGCGAACGGAAGCGCACACCTTCATCGGTCATCTTCCGCAAATCCGCCAGGCTGAATACTTGAAATCCGCCC
>DASXLU010000383.1:0-3881 GCA_036496065.1 Candidatus Acidiferrum sp. | reverse complement strand
ACGCATTTCGGAGCTCACCGCGACAATCGACGCCTGCAATAAGGCGAACGTGGCCGTTTATCCGCTGGATGTGCGAGGACTGGTTGCGGGAACGCCTGTCGGCATGGTGCGGCACGAGAGTCCAACGAAATCGGCTGGGCTTCGCCAAGCGCACGCACAGAACTCGAGGCCGAGATTGCTTCTTGCGTCGTACGCGGCATCGGCAGCCGCTGATCCGCAGAAACCCGGTGGTGGGGGTGGCGGTACCGGTGGTGGAAGCGGCGGCGGGCGTCCTGGCGGCGGCACGGGAGGCACCGGCGGAACCGGCGGCACAGGCGGAACTGGTGGCACCGGTGGAGGTAAGGGAGGTACCGGCGGCACAGGAGGAACAGGCGGCAAAGGCGGTACCGGAGGCACGGGTACGGCTGGGCGCGGGGGAACGAACGGCGGAGGCACTGCCGGAAACACCTACTCGAACTACTACAACAATCCCGCGATGCAGCCGCGCAATATTCTTCCGCAGATGCCTCCGTCTTCCGCGACGAATCAACAAGTGCTGCAGGCATTGGCGGAGGGAACTGGCGGCTTTGCGATCTACAACACCAACGATTTGCTTGGCGGACTAAACCGGATTGCGCGCGATCAAAATGAGTTCTATCTGCTCGGCTATGTGCCGCAATCCACTCCGGAAGGCAGCTGCCACACGCTAAAAGTGAAGCTCAACAAGGGCGGAATGGAAGTTCGCTCGCGCAGCGGCTACTGCAACGTGCACGCCGCCAATCCGCTAGATGGCAAGCCCATCGAAAAACAAATGGAAGCGCAAGCCGCGGGGTCGCAAGCGGGCGCTATCCATGGCGCTATGCAGGCTCCCTATTTTTATTCCGGACCAAATATTGCGCGAGTCGACCTGAATATGGAGATTCCCGGTGAGTCCATTCAGTTCAACAAAGACAAGGGCAAATATCACGCCAACGTCAACGTGCTGGGCATTGCGTACAAGCCCGACGGCTCGATCGGAGCGCGTTTTAACGACACGCTGAATCTCGATCTGGAGAAGGACGAGTGGAAGGATTTCACCAAGCATCCGTATCACTATCAGAATCAGTTCGACGCGGCGCCCGGCACGTACCGGCTGGCAGTGGTGCTGAGTTCCGGCGGCGACGGTTTCGGTAAATTCGAAACGCCGTTGCAGATCGACGCATTCGATGGCAAGAAGTTCACGCTGAGCGGCGTAGTGCTGTCTACCAATTTGCAGAGAGTCGATCAGATTCCGACGGATGTGGATGCGGCGCTTCTCGAAGACCGCACGCCGCTCATCTTGAAAGGCATGCAAATCAATCCTGCTGCCAACTATTCTTTCAAGAAAGACGACAATTTGATTGTGTACTCCGAGCTTTATGCGCCCCTTCTGACGTCAGATAATCCTCCGAAGGTGGCCACGGGTTACCGTATTTTCGAAACGACCACGAACAAGCAAGTTTTCTTTACCGGCGCGGTGGCCATGACGGAATTTATTCAGAAGGGCAGTCCGGTTGTGCCCTTCGGCTTGAAAGTTCCCTTGAAGGACCTAGCGGCGGGCAATTATCGGCTGGTTCTGCTGGCGACTGACGGGGCTAACCAAGCGCCGCAGCGCGAAGTCAATTTTGTACTGAGCGAGTAGCGGCGCAAGTTTTGGTCAGAGGTCGATTGCCGCAAGTCCCTGCAATTGGCGTGTTTTCGGGGCTTCTGGGGCTCTATGGATAGGGAACACACGGACCACTTCCCAGCAACTTTTGCCACCCTGCAGGGTTAATCTGAGGGACATGCGCCAACCTATGTACCCGATCCGGTCTCAGGATAGCGGCCGTTCTGCGAGTGTGGCGTTGCGGGGCGTATCCTTCAAGCCGAAGGCCGTACTTGCCGCGTTTCTCTCGCTGACCTGTGTGTCCACATTTATCATCGATCTACCTGGTCTCGCCGCCGCAGCTCCGGCGGACAAAAAGCCCAAGCAAAATCCAGTTCTCAAGGGCCTGCCGATCACGGAGCTCAGCGCCGATGAAGCTATTGAGCACGCACTGAATCGCTTGGCGTACGGGCCCCGTCCCGGCGATCTGGAACGAATCAAGCAATTGGGATTGGCGAAATGGATCGATCAGCAACTGAATCCCAAATCGATCGACGACCGAGCGCTGGACGCACGGCTGACAGATTTGCCGACCTTACGGATGTCCACGGCGCAATTGCTTGCGGATTATCCAAATCCTAAGCAGGCAGCCAAGCAGGAACTGAAGGCACAGAACGCAGGGCAAAATTCTTCGCAACGTCCGGGCGACGCTGCTGCCGCAGTGATTGCCCACGACATGAATCCGAATAATCCCTCGCCGGGCGGTACTGACGCGGCAAATTCTTCCGATGCGGTTACCCCCGTGGCGGCCGCCACTCCGGATACGCCTTCGCCGATGAAGCTGAATCCCGCTACGCGCGGGGCGAAACGCGATCCTCTAAGTAACGATCCCAATTCTGTACCGAAGGCGCTTGCGGACGACAGCAACAGGCCGCAGCGTGTTGTAGAGGAACTGGCGATGGGAAAGATGACTCGCGCGATTTACAGCGAGCGCCAGTTGCAGCAAGTGCTGGACGATTTCTGGTTCAATCATTTCAACGTGTTTGCGGGCAAGGGCGAAGTGAAGTGGTATCTCACGTCTTACGAACGCGACGTGATTCAGCCGCATGCGCTCGGCAAGTTCAAGGATTTGGTGAATGCGACGGCACAAAGCCCGGCGATGCTTTTCTACCTCGACAACTTTCTGAGTGCCGACCCCAAAGCCGCGCAGCGCCAGGCTGCGCAACGGGCCGTGCGGCAACAAATGCGCAGGGGCCCATATGGATTCCCGCCGCCACCGCCTCGTGCGAATCCGCAAGCGCAGAACAAAAAACAGCCGCGCGGCTTGAACGAGAATTACGGCCGCGAGCTGATGGAGCTGCACACTCTGGGCGTGGATGGAGGCTACAAACAGAAAGATGTGACGGAAGTGGCGCGCTGCTTCACCGGCTGGACGATTGAGAAGCCGCGCGAGAATCCGCAATTCAAATTTGACGAAAAGCTACACGATCCCGATCCGAAAATTGTGTTGGGCAAAAAGATCCATGCGGGCGGCATGAAGGATGGTGAGCAGGTGATTGACCTGCTGTGCAAGCATCCCAGTACAGCGAAATTTATTTCGACGAAGTTGGCGCGCCGCTTCGTTTCCGACAATCCGCCGCCGGCGCTAGTCGACCGCATGTCCAAAACGTTCTTGAAAAGCGATGGCGATATTCGCGAAGTGATGCACGCAATGATTTATTCGCCGGAATTCTGGTCTCGCGATGCGTACCGCGCCAAAGTAAAGACTCCATTCGAACTGGTCGTCAGTTCGGTGCGCGCTCTGGGAACTGACGTGGACACATCGATGCCTCTCGTGCAATGGACCGGCCGCATCGGTGAGCCGCTGTATCAGTGCCAGCCCCCAACGGGCTATTCCGATAAAGCCGACACGTGGGTGAATACTGGCGCGCTGCTCAACCGGCTGAACTTTTCGCTCGCGCTTGCCGGAAACAAAGTGCGAGGCTCGCGCAGCGATGTGGTGGCGATTCTTGGAAACGATTCTGGCGGCGATCCCAAGGCCGCGCTCGATCGTGCCGTGCAGGTTTTTCTTGGCGGCCAGGCGGCCAGCGGAACCGTTGCAACCTTGCAGAAGCAAATCGACAATCCGCAGTTGGTGCAAGCCAAGCTGGATGATCCAGTCAAGCAGGTCGACTTGGGCGTCGTGACCGGGCTGGTTCTCGGTGCTCCCGAATTTCAGCGAAGGTGAGGGCCATATGAGCGATAAATGCTGCGAAGGCGTGCGTCCCGCGAAATTCTCTCGCCGTTATTTCATGAAACA